>JAFSRK010000060.1 GCA_017446165.1 Ruminococcus sp. | reverse complement strand
GACATCCATGCCGATTTGTACTATACTTGTCATTGTAGTGATCTCCTTTGTATGCGGTAATCCCTGTTACCTTATTTCTTGCTTTTTAAGTATACAGGTAAATCCACGTCTTGCAAAGTGGGGTCACTACATATTATCTAATTCTCCCGGGTTAGCATAGTTTCTTTGATTTGAAACAGATGCTGTATAGGTAACAGAACCACCATAGCTTCGCATTGTTGGCGATGCAGGTGAGTTAACACTCATTTTTGCAGTATATGTAATAGTAATATTTGCATTGCGCTTTTGCTCTATAGTAACATACGATAATGGACTGTTAGAAAATGTTGGGGTGTAAATATACTTTGTCCAATACTGACTTGCATTTTCTTCAGTATAATTATCATTTTGAAAACGAAATCTAAGCTCGCTAAGAATATTTTCATCCGTTAAAAGTATTTCATTTTGCAAATCAGGTTTTTGGTTTTTTGTTATCGCAAATTGGTTTCTGAGTCCTGAATAGCTCTTTGGGTATATTCCTTCTTTCAAAGGATGCCTTTCTACCGTATATTCACGACGTTTTTTAAACTGGTATCTTCCACTTCTGCAGAGGTTTTCGCGCTTCTGTCAACATACCATGTTTCGTGGTCGGAGGTGAAGTATTCCTCGGGATGGACTTCGGGGTTATTCGCTTTGTAGCCGTTTGTCAAGTATTCTGTAGAAACAGCCTGAGGATCCTCGTCTGTTTTACCGTCATCCCAAAGGGTGGGATCGGACAGACCGATCTTGGAACCGGTAAGATCGCCGTTGACATAGACGGGTTTAGCCTTGCTCAATACATTCAGATTGTTTAAAACTCCGTTGTAATAGTTCTCCTGAACGGTGTTAGCGCCGGAGATAGTGAGCTTGGAATCAGTATCATAATAAATGCCCGCACCGCGGTCGCCGGAGGTGTTGCCGGTAACGGTGGTATTCTTTACAAAAGTGCCTACGGTATTCTTCACTAACATGATGCCGCCGCCGTTTTTCTCGGCGACATTAGCGGTGATCATACAGTTATCGATATCGGGATTAGTATAATAATGATGTGCCGCTACGCCTGCTCCGTACTCTGCCTTGTTCGAGGAGATCTCGGCGTTATGAATCCGAACCTTGGACTCCATACCGGTAGCAAGAACGCCGCCTCCCAAACCTTTTCCCTGTACAGCGTAGGTTTTATCGTAAGTACCGACAGCGGTATTATCGGTTATCGTACCTCCGTTGATATAGAGACCGGGATCGCTCTGAGCGGCGCTTTGATCATCGCCGGGTGTTACCGTTGCGCCGCCGCTTACATAGACTGCGGTTCCGATGCTGCTAATCGTTTTACCGTTGCCTATGAGAGTCACTACAGCGTTAGCGTGTGTAACTTCGAGCTGACCTCCTGTAACAATATCGGTCAGTCGGATCGTATATGTACCGCCGCTGTCGTTGATCGTGTTGCAAGCGGCTGTCAGCTCTTCTGCGGTACTGACCTCGATGACGGTGACGGTATCCTCCGCGGATGCCGTCATCGGCAAAGCGGTGACGATCATGATGATTGTTAATAAAATACTCAGTAGCTTTTTATGGATATTCTGCGTAGCTTGGGACACCTTTGCAAGAGTATAGTACATAACTATATAAATTTATAATACTTAATGCCGCAGCTTTCGACAACATAAAAGGCAAAAAGTGTGGATTATCTCTTGCGTTTAAGGTGGTGAAGTATATTCATCTGAGCTGTCACAGCTGAAGAATACCGGATTTTATCATGCCGTTCTGTGAAAAATGCACGCCGGAAACGCATTACAGGCGGAGCTTTTTTGTAGATACAATAATTGACAAAAGTCGACAGGATGGTATAATGTTAACTGCGATAGAGTATGGTGGATCGTTACGCCGTACTTCGTTGCCTGTATTGAAATGCAAGGATCCCATATCGGATACAGTAAGGAGCATCAAAAATGAAGAATAAATGGGTGATGCCGCTGATCTTGGCGGTGATTATTGTTGCGCTTCTGGCGATCTCTGCTATGGTCGGGATCCTCCTCAAGAAGAACATCAGCAGCGGTGAGCCTGTACTGACGGTAACCGAAGCGGCGACTCAGACGGTGACGCCGGCTCCAACCGAGGTGATCACGACGGCTCCTGCCAACAGGAGCGGCATGGTCGAAGAGGACGGCGTGATGCGCTATTATGTCGACAACGTCCTGCAGACCAACGCGATCGTCGGCAGCGACGACGAGGGCTATTACTATGCCGATCCCGAGGGCGTCATCAACATGAACTACTGTGACGGCGTGAACATCGACGGCGTTGACTGGAACGTCATCGAGGGCAAGGCGTATGCTGTCAGCGACGATTGGGACACCACCCTGCACTATGCGCTGCAGATGGTCGCGAAATGCACCGACACTACCATGACCAGAGAGCAGAAGCTCAGAGCGGCTTTCGACTATATCAAGACCAACTACCTCGAGGGCGTTCCGCATGATCCGCCCTACAGAGAGATGGACTGGCCCGTTGTTTGTGCCAACGACATCTTTGTCGGCGGCAAGGGCGACTGCTTCAGCTACGGCGCGGCGTTCGCGTTCGTCGGCAAAGCGGTCGGCTGTGAGGAATGTTATGCCTGCAACAGCGGCGGTCACGGCTGGGCTGAGCTTGACGGTCTGTGTTACGATCCCGAGTGGGATATGCACAACAGCGAGTACAACCACTTCGGCGTTGCGCCCGGCGATGAGTGTGACGTCAGGTATTTTGGGTCGTTGACCGAGGGCGTTGATTGGATGAAGATCAAGCTGTAAGATCAGCGGTCGGTATACGGTGATCGAAAAAAGAATCAAGCATATGAAAAGGAGCTGACTCTGCGGTCAGCTCCTTTCAGACTGTAGATTGCATAAAAAGCCTCCCTTGACTAAAGGGAGGGGGACCGCGAAGCGGTGGAGGGATTATACTTTGTCACGCATAGAAACTCGCTTCGCTCAAGCAATTGATAAATCCCCCTTGATCCCCCTTTAGACAAGGGGGACTGCGTGACAGTATTGTTACAAACTCAAAGGAGCTGACTTTGCGGTCAGCTCCTTTGTTGTTTACAGATATTCTTTTAGGGTGTCGATCAGGTCGCAGTCCTCGGACAGCTCGCGGCGGTCGCCGGCTTTGATCAGGCTGTCGCTGTAGCTGTAGTAGGCGTTGTAGTAATCGGCACAGGTCTTCCATTCGTCCTCCTGGCGATCCGTCAGCTCGTGCGGCGCGCAGGCGTAATGCTCCTTGAGGTAGTCGCACAGGTAGGCGGTGAACTTCTTCTGACCGTAGATGTTGAGGTGGTCGAGGTTGTAGAAGTCGTTGTTTTCGTCAAGCCCTGTCATCGCGATGTCGCGTTCGAGGTTGAGGTAGTCATAGCCGTACTCGGCGACGATATCGCCGACGGTGTTGCTGCGCTCAAAGCGGTCAAAGGTGCGGCGGACGACGATGTGGGGAAAACGTGCGAACACGACGTTTTGCAGTCCCTGATCGCGGCAGTACTGCAGCAGATCGCGCAGACCCTTTTCCTCGATCCCGGTGAGCGGCTTTTTGCTGCTCGCGGACATCGGCAGGGCGCTGTTCATGCTGCGCTGGTCGCTGTGGAAGACGTTGGTCTCGTTGAGGACGCCCTTGAGATAGCTGTAGCCGCGGAACGTGTCGTTGATGATGGTCTTGCGGTACTTCATCTCGGATGCGAGATCGCTCCACAGCATGTGGTATTTGAGAAAGGGGAAGAGGTACTCGGGCTGATTCTCGCGCACGTTCTCGGACACCCACTCGAACTTGGTGGAATCCAGCGGGACGTTGTCGGAGTAGTTGCGCAGGTTCGCTTCCTTGGTCGCCTCAGCCTCGTCGCCGTAGACGGCACCGTTGAGCTCGATCACGATCAGGTCGGGCTTCTGACGGGAGAGGATGTTCTTTAGCTGGCTTTTGTAGTTGAGGATCGAGTTGGACTGGGTCGCGAAGAGGTAGCTGGTCAGTCCGCTGTGGGAGTAGGCATAGCCCGGTGCAAAGTCCGAATAGACCTCGCTCGCGCCGAGGAATACCACATCGAGCGACTCGGAATCCTCGTTATAAAAGCCCGTGAGGCGCTGGCGGTTGTGGTCGGCGTGACACAGGAGGAATTCCTGCAAAAGTCCGACGGACACCGCAAGCGCGAGTATCAGGCACAGAATCCTGATGATACGAAAAACGTTCTTTTTCATACGTCAGCGGGGATGGTTCCTTTATACGTTGTAGTAGTAGTCGATTTCCTGTACGGTGCCGTTCTCCATGAAGAACTGGAGGGATTTGCCCTCGCCTGCATCAAAGTACCAGTAGGCGCCGATCTCGCGGAAGCCTTCGCCGTAAGCGGCTTTGACCTCGTCGCCGGTGGAACCGATCTGGATGCCCTTGGAGGTGGGGATGCCGGCGTTCTTGACGACGACCTCGAGGACATAGTCCACGCCGTCCTTGGGATAGGAGTTGACGATGAAGCCGTCATAGTGGTAGGTCTTGTCGTCGCCGACGCCGTGACAGCTCAGCTGAGAATCAACGCTGCTTGCTTCGCCCAGCGCGGCGATCACATCGCTGATCGGAGTGTTCAGAGTGACGGACGCGCCGTTGACGGTGAATACGACGTCGTCGGCAGAGATCACGGGTGCGGCTGCTTCGGTCGCGGCGGGAGCGGCGGTCTCCTGAGCCTGAGTGGCGGCGGGAGCGTCGTTCTTGGTCTCAGCGGGCTTCGAGGCGCAGGCAGTCAGGGTGAATACGAGGGTGAGCGCCAGAATGGCGGCAATGAATACAATGGATATTTTTTTCATGGGTAATACTCCTTTATAAGTTTTTTGCTTTACATACATATTCATCATACCTCAAAATTCAACAAAACGCAATAGGTTTCATGCGAGTACGAAGAAAAAGTGCGGGAATCGGTGGGGTTGAGGACGGACGATTGAGCGCGTGCCGCCCTCACCCGATAATGTGGATTTATTCTCGGTTGCTTAACATGGAGATCGCCTGCAACGAAAAAACCGCCGTGGGCTTCACGGCGGTT
>JAFSRK010000059.1 GCA_017446165.1 Ruminococcus sp. | reverse complement strand
GGGGTATCCGCAATACCTCAAAACGCACGACTCATTTTGTGATTCACGACGGCGCGCGTGTACTGATCACTCCCGAGGAGATCACCCGCGTGCTGAATGTAGCGCTCAAGACCGGCGCTGCGACGCTCGGAACACCTGTCACCGATACGATCAAGGTCGCGGGAGAGAGCGGAGACATCGTTTCCACACCCGATCGCAGCGCTCTCTGGGCAGTTCAAACGCCTCAGGTCTTTGAACGCGATCTGTATCTGCGCGCGATCGAGAATGCGGAGGATAACCTGATCTCTGCCACCGATGACTGCAAGCTTGTCGAAGCGCTCGGCGTTCCTGTCAGGATCGTTCGCGGAGAATACTCGAATATCAAATTAACTACGCCCACCGATGTTGTCATCGCTGAGGCGCTCTTGAAAAGGAAGTAAACTATGAGAATCGGATACGGCTATGATGTACACCAGTTTGCCGACGGAAGAGATCTTATTCTCGGCGGCGTAGAGATCCCCTACCATAAAGGTCTGCTCGGTCACTCCGACGCGGATGCTCTGCTCCATGCGGTCATGGACGCACTGTTGGGCGCTGCGGCGCTCGGCGATATCGGAAAGCATTTTCCCGATACCGACAAGAAGTATAAGGATGCCGAGAGTACCAAGCTCCTCTGGGATGTTGTCGGTATGCTCAAGGCTGAAGGCTACAAGATCGTGAACATCGATTCCACCATCTGCGCTCAGGAGCCGAAGCTCGCGCCCTATATCGACGAGATGCGCGAGAACATTGCCGTTGCCTGCGGACTTAAGACAAAAGCCGTCAGCGTCAAGGCAACCACCGAGGAAAAGCTCGGCTTCACCGGCAGACTCGAGGGCATTTCCGCTACGGCAGTATGCCTGCTCGAAGAAATCTGATCATTACACTTTATCTAATCATAATCAAAGCGCCTCTTTCATACCTATAATTGAAAGAGGTGCTTTTTTATGACAAAACATGGTAATTGGCTCCCTTTGGTAAAGGGAACTGTCATCCAACGGATGACTGAGGGATTGCATCATTGGAGCAAAGCGACAAAACATATCGGAAAAAAGACGGCAGTTTTGTTTTTCTCTGTCCTGTTGCTGATCCCATGCTTGACTGTGTCTGCACTCGGTGAGGACGATATTTCTTCACCTGCCGCTGTACTGATGGACGCTGATTCCGGTAAAATTCTTTTTGAGAAAAATGCACATGATCAGCGTCCTTGTGCTTCGATCACCAAGGTCATGACCCTGACGCTTGTCATGGAAGCGCTTGACAGCGGAAAAATCCGGCTCGATGATGTCGTGACGACCTCTGCCCACGCCGCGTCCATGGGCGGTTCGGATATCTGGCTCGAGGAGGGTGAGCAGATGACGGTCGACGACATGATCAAAGCGACCGCCGTAGCCTCTGCCAACGACGCCGCAGTCGCCCTCGCCGAGTTCATCAACGGCACCGAGGATGATTTTGTCGCTGCGATGAATGAAAAGGCAAAATCGCTCGGGATGAAGGATACGGTCTTCAAGAACTGTAACGGGCTTGATGAGGAGGGACACATCACCTCCGCCTACGATGTTGCGCTGATGTCGCGCGAGCTGATCAAGCATCGCAAAATTATTGATTATACGTCCATATGGCTTGATAATCTGCGCGGTGGTGAGACCCAGATTGTCAACACCAATAAGCTTCTCAGAACCTATGACGGTATCACGGGACTGAAAACAGGTACTACCGGCGACGCAGGCTCCTGTATCTCGGCTACCGCGGAGCGCGGCGGCATGAGTCTGATCGCAGTCGTCTTAGGCGCTGACAGCGGCACCGCACGTTTCAAGGACGCGGCGACTCTTCTCGACTACGGATTCGCTAACTTTGAGAACACTTCACTTGATCTGTCCGACGAGCTGTACCCGGTTGCCGTCGATAACGGTATGAAGGACGAGGTCGACGTCATCTGTGACGATTCCGCTTCGCTGACCCTGCCGAAGGGCGAAAAAGAAAAGCTCAAGCGATCCGTCACAATTGAAGAAAGCGTCCCTGCACCTGTCAAAAAAGGCGACAAGGTGGGAAAGATCACGTTCACACTGAACGGTGACGAGCTGGCATCCTTTGATATTATCGCCGCTGCCGATGTCGAAAAGAAATCATTCGGTTCCTTATTTGCTATACTCTGGAACGCGCTGATCAAACCCTAAACTGATTCGCTACATCTTGTGGATATCTCTGACGACTATCTCAAAATTTAGATTTTATTCATAAAAATCCTGCAAATGCTGTTGCAAAGATGCTGAAAATATAGTATAATAAGTCCACTATTATGAGTCGAAGTATACAATCTTCTTCTCGGGAAATATAAGGAGGATATTATGCCTACTAAACTCAGTGACAAGCATCTGCAGGGCTTCTTAGGCGCGGACGAATACGTTGGTATTGCTCCCGCAGTCAAGGCGGCTCATGAGGCGCTTCATTCCGGCAAGGGACTCGGCAACGACTTCATCGGTTGGCTGACCCTGCCTACAGATTATGACAAAGAGGAGTTCGCTCGCATCAAAGCGGCGGCGAAGAAAATCCAGTCTAATTCCGATATATTCGTCGTTATCGGTATCGGCGGTTCCTACCTCGGCGCACGCGCTGCGATCGAGTTCTTGAAGTCCCCGAACTATAACGCCATCTGCAAAGACACCCCCCAGATCTACTACACCGGTAACTCCATCAGCTCCAACGCACTTTCCGAACTTCTCGAAATCTGTGAGGGTAAGGACGTTTCTATCAACATGATCTCCAAGTCCGGTACCACCACCGAGCCTGCGATCGCGTTCCGCGTATTCCGCGAGATGCTCGAGAAGAAGTACGGCAAGGACGGCGCAAAGGAGCGTATCTTCTGCACCACCGACAAGGCGCGCGGTACCTTAAAGCAGCTTGCTGACCGCGAGGGCTACGAAACCTTTGTCGTTCCGGACGACGTCGGCGGCAGATATTCTGTTCTGACCGCTGTCGGTCTGCTCCCAATCGCCGTTTCCGGCGCAGATATCGACGCTCTCATGCAGGGTGCAAAGACCGCTCAGGATGCGTTCGATAACCCCGACCTCGAAACCAACGATTGCTATAAGTATGCCGCGATCCGCAACATGCTCTACAACAAGGGCAAGTCCACCGAGATCCTCGTCAGCTACGAGCCTGCGTTCACCCTGATGAACGAGTGGTTCAAGCAGCTGTACGGCGAGTCCGAGGGCAAGGATCAGAAGGGCATCTTCCCGGCATCCGTTATCTTCTCCACCGACCTGCACTCCATGGGTCAGTACATCCAGGACGGCCGCCGCAACCTCTTCGAGACCGTTGTTCTTTTCGACAAGGTCCAGCGCGAGATCACCCTCGGCACCGATCCCGAGAACGTTGACGGTCTGAACTTCCTGTCCGGCAAGACCATGGAGTTTGTCAACCGCAAGGCATTCGAAGGCACCGTTCTTGCTCATAACGACGGCGGTGTACCGAATATCGTTCTGAACGTTGACGCGATGGACGAATTCAACCTCGGCTATCTGATCTACTTCTTCGAGAAAGCATGCGCGATCTCCGGCTACATCCTCGGCGTAAATCCGTTCAACCAGCCCGGTGTTGAAAGCTACAAGAAGAACATGTTCGCCCTGCTCGGCAAGCCCGGCTATGAGGATCAGAAAGCTGCTCTCGAGGCTCGTTTGAAGTAATTGACCGCATCTGCGGATTATTCTATGTTCGAATTATAACTGATTTGTCAGGAGGATGATTAAAATGGTAACATTAATTATTGGTAAAAAAGGCTCTGGAAAGACAAAGAAGCTCATCCAGCTTGCTAACGAAGCTGTCGCTCGCTCCAACGGTAACGTCGTCGTTATCGACAAGGGTGCTAAGCTCACCTATGACGTCACTCACAAGGCGCGCCTGATTGACACCGATCTTTACGGCGTAAAGGGCTATGACATGCTCTATGGCTTCATCGCCGGTATCTGCGCGGGCAACTATGATGTGACCGATATCTTTGTTGATTCCACCTTCAAGATCTGCACCGAAGGCGTTGCGGGTATCGAAGCCTTTGTTACCAAGCTCAACGATCTCGAGAAGGAGTCCGAGGCTAAGATCACTCTGCTGGTATCCGCAGGCGAGGAAACTCTCCCTGAGGAACTCTCCGCTGTTTGTGAAGAAATCTGATTTTTTCAGTAATACTCAAAGCCGTCCTTCGGGGCGGCTTTGTTGTTTTGGTTAACAGACTGTAACCGATTACTGATTATTTAGAATTATAGAAATCGGGCTTTATGATATACTGGACTGCGAAATCGAACGAATGAGGAAACGTATATGACAAATCTGGATGAAATCAAATCACGCTTTGGCAAAATGAATCCGATGCAGCAGAAGGCGGTGTTCCATACCGAAGGACCTCTGCTGATCTTAGCGGGCGCCGGCTCGGGAAAAACTACCGTGCTGGTCAATCGTATCGCCTATATCATGCAGGCAGGGCTGGCACAGCCGTGGCAGATCCTCGCCATCACCTTCACCAATAAGGCAGCCGGCGAGTTGAAAGAGCGCATCGAGGCTGTCGGCGGCGAAGGCGCCGAGGAGGTATGGGCGGCGACCTTCCACTCCACCTGTGCGCGTATCCTGCGGCGCGACGGTGATCGCCTCGGCTTTACGAGCCATTTCACCATCTATGACACCGACGACTCCCGCCGATTGATGAAAGAGATCCTCAAGCAGCTCAACATCGACGAGAAGTTCCTGTCCCACAAAACCGTTCTCAACGAGATCTCAAAGTACAAGGACAAGATGAAGACCCCTGCCGATGTGAAATCCGATGTTATCCATGACAGTCGTCTGAAATATGTCGCCGAAGCCTATGAGCTGTACCAGCAGCGCATGCTGACCTCCGACGCGATGGATTTTGACGATCTGATCTGCAACACGGTCAAGTTGTTCGAAAAATGCCCCGATGTTTTGGAGCGTTATCAGAACCGCTTCAAATACATCATGGTCGACGAGTATCAGGACACCAACAAATCCCAATACCGACTGATCAGCCTGCTCGCTCAAAAGCGCAACAATATCTGTGTTGTCGGCGACGATGACCAGAGCATCTACCGTTTCCGCGGCGCAACGATCGAGAATATCCTTTCCTTTGAGAACGAGTTCAAGGGTGCGGCGGTCATCCGTTTGGAGCAGAATTACCGCAGTACAGGCAACATTCTCGACGCGGCGAATAATGTGATCAAGAACAACATCGAGCGCAAAGGTAAGACCCTCTGGACAGAGAATCCCGCCGGCGATCGCATCACCGTGCATACAACGACAAGCGAGAGGGAAGAGGCGATGTATATTGCGCGCACTATCCTCGACGGCGTCGCCGACGGCAGGAGCTTTTCCGATTATGCCGTGCTTTATCGCATGAACGCCCAGTCGAACGCCATCGAGCAGGCTTTGTCACGCTCGGGTATCCCTCACCGCGTCATCGGCGGTCACCGCTTCTATGACCGCGAGGAGATCAAGGACATGACCGCTTATCTGCAGGTGAT
>JAFSRK010000058.1 GCA_017446165.1 Ruminococcus sp. | reverse complement strand
TGTCCCGCATGGCGTACTCCGATCACCGCAAGGTCGAGGTCGGCGCGGGTGATTTCATCATCATCTCCGCGAACCCCATCCCCGGCAACGAGCGCACCGTCGGCAACGTTGTCGACGAGCTGTTGAAGCGCGGCTGTGAGGTCGTTTATGAAAGCATGTATGAGGTACACGTTTCCGGTCACGCCTGTCAGGAGGAATTAAAGCTCATCCATTCGCTGGTCAAGCCGAGGTACTTCATCCCCGTACACGGCGAGCAGAAGCACCTGAGAAAGCATGTGAACCTCGCGATGAGTGTCGGCATGGATCGCAAGGATATCTATGTCGGCGATATCGGCAAGGTCGTTGAGCTGTCCGAGAACGGCATGAAAGAGGTCGACACCGTCACCGCAGGCAAGGTATTTGTCGACGGACTCGGCGTCGGCGACGTCGGTTCGATCGTTCTGCGCGACAGAAAGCACCTCGGTCAGGACGGCTTGATCATTATCGTCGCGTCGCTGGACGTTTATGACGGCCATGTCATCAGCGGTCCCGATATCGTTTCCCGCGGCTTCGTCTATGTGCGCGAGAGCGGCGATCTGATGGACGATATCCGCGATATGGCTCTCGAGATCCTCGAGGAATGCTCCCGCCGCAATATCCACGAGTGGGGCGTGATCAAGAACCGCGTCAAGGACGACGTCGCCAAGCTGATCGTCAAGTCCACCGGACGCTCCCCGATGATCCTCCCGATCCTGATGGAAGTGTAAGAGGCTCCCTTTGGTAAAGGGAGCTCCCGCACAAGCGGGTGAGGGATTACAGGATCGAGCGAAGCGACCAACCGAATTATCAACCACCAACCACCAACAGCCGACTATCAACTACACAGAATGAAAAAACGTCGAATCTGGACGGTCATCCCCGTCTATGTGATCTTTGTGGTGATGATGATCCCCATGTCCGTCGCCACCTACTATTACAACAAAATACTGGGCATCGTCGAGATGTCGGTCACGCTGGTTGCGCTCGCGGCGGTACTGGTACCGACCATGACGTTCCGCAACTATGTGAAGAACGTGGTCACCGGCGCGATGGAGCTGTCCTTTTCGCCTGACGACAAGGCGCTCGAGAGCCTGAGGTACCCTGTCGTCATCTGCGGCGAGAACGGCGAGCTGCTCGCGTACAACACGCGTTTCAAGCAGAATTTTCTCGACGGCTTTGACGGTGAGAACATCAGCATCGCACCGGTCCTCGGTGATCACGATCCCACTTTTGCCGTTCGCAACGGTTCGATCGACATCCGTTACGGCGACCGCCGCTATACCGTTTTTGCGCGCGAGGTCAGCCGCGGCTATTTGATCGAGTACATCGACGATACCTATCTGAAAAACACCGTCGATAAGTATAACGAAACCAAGAAGAGCGTCGCCCTGTTGGTCTTTGACAACATCGAGGATTTCTCTGACGCCGACCAGGAGGCAGCGGCGGCTCAGCTGACAGCGGAAAACCTGCTGTATCGCTGGGCGAACAAGCACAGCATCCTTCTGCGCCGACTGGGAGAGAGCCGCTATATCGCGGTATTCGAGGAACGCGTGCTGAAGGATCAGATCGAGAAGAAGTTCCGCATCCTCGACCGCATCCGCTCCGTCAGCTACAACGGACGCTCCGCCACCGTTTCCATCGGCGTCGGGCGCGACTGTGACAGCCTGACCCAGAGCGCCGCGGAAGCAAAGAAGGCGCTCGATATGGCGCTCGGCAGAGGCGGCGACCAGGTCGCGATCCTCTCGGGCGGCGACTACCAGTTCTTCGGCGGCGTCGCAAAGGGCGTGGAGAAGACTTCAAAGGTCAAGGTGCGCGTCCGCAGCGAGCAGATCGCCGACGCGATCAAGGCTGCCGACCGCGTGCTGATCATGGGTCACAAGTTCTCTGACCTCGACTGTATCGGCGCGGCTTCGGGCATGTACGCCCTCTCGGCGACTCACTTCAAGAAGCCGACCTACGTCGTCACCGATATCAACCGCACCTTGGCGCGCGTGATGATCGATCGTCTGCTCTCAGAGACCCCCGGCATGTTTATTACCCCGGAAAAGGGCATGTCCTATGCGGGGGAAAAGACGCTTCTCATCATCGTCGATACCCATTCTCCCGACTTTGTGGAGAACGACCGCTTATACAAGAACTGCGGCAACGTTATCATCATCGACCACCACCGCAGAATGGTCAATTACATTGATAAAGCAAGCGTATTTCTGCACGAGCCGAACGCGTCCTCCGCGTCGGAGCTTGTGACGGAGATCGTTGAATATCTCGCCGACAACGTCATCACCCATGTCCAGGCGGAGGCGATGCTGGCGGGCATCATGCTGGATACCAAGAACTTTGTCATCAACACGGGCGTGCGCAGCTTTGAGGCCGCCGCGTACCTGCGCAAGATGGGCGCGGATACCGTCGTGGTACGCAACGTGTTCGCGAATTCTCTTGAGAATTACCGCGACAAGAGCCGTCTGGTATCCTCGGCTCAGATCTACAAGCACTGTGCGATCACGGTCGCCGAGCAGCCGATCCAGAATTCCCGCGTCGTCTGCGCTCAGGCGGCGGATGATCTGCTGTCCATCGAGGACACCTATGCGTCGTTCGTTATCTCCGCCATCGATAACCACAGCGTGAACATCTCCGCCCGCTCGTTCGGCAAGCTGAACGTTCAGGTGCTGATGGAAAAGCTCGGCGGCGGCGGTCACCAGACCATGGCGGCGGCTCAGCTCGTCGGCGTGAGTCTCAGAGAAGCCAAGGAACAGCTGATGGCAGTGCTGGAAGAATCCTTGGAATGATTCTCCGATATTAAACCCGATTAAAACTACCAACTACCAACCACCAACCACCAACTCAACCGGAGGTATATACATATGAAAGTCGTATTATTACAGGACGTCAAGAGTCTCGGCAAAAAGGGTGAGCTTGTCAACGTATCCGACGGCTATGCCCGCAATTTCCTGTTCCCGAAGTCGCTCGCCAAGGAGGCGAACGCACAGGCGATGAACGAGCTGAAAAACGCCGAGCAGAGCAAGAAGTACAAGAAGGATACCGAGATCGCCGCCGCGAACAAGGCGAAGTCCGAGCTGGAAGGCTCAAAGTTCGTCATCCGTGCCAAAGCCGGCGAGAGCGGAAAGCTCTTCGGCAGCATCACCCCCAAGGAGATCTCCGCCGAGATCAAGCGCCAGAAGGCGCTCAACGTCGACAAGCGCAAGATCGTCCTCAAGGGCGATATCAAGACCATCGGCGAGTATACCGCTGAGATCAAGCTCTATACCGGCATCTCCGCCAACGTCGACATCGTCGTAGAGAAAGCATAAGATTAGTTATTAGTCGGTAGCTATCAGTTGGTAGCTATTATAGTGCCTGTGGCGCTGTAGGGAGCGCGTTGCGCTCGTTTGATCGGTTTGTCTTCTACGAAAGACAACTACCAACTACCAACTACCAACTACGAGGAACACCTATGCCTGATAACAACACCAATCTATACAGCGGGATGCGCCTGCCGTATTCTCCCGATGCGGAGCAGGCGGTGCTGGGCGCGATCCTGCTCGACGAGGATGCTCTTGCCCGCGCGGCAGAGATCCTTCCGTCAGCCGACTATTTTTATATCGCGACCCACCGCACGATCTACTCGACGATGCTTCGCATGTTCACCGAGGGACGACCTGTCGACATGGTCACCCTTGTTGAGGAGCTGAAGCGCCAGCCGGACTATGACGATGCCACCACCAAGACCTATCTGGTGCAGATGGCTCAGAGCTGTCCCGCGATCTCGAACCTCGAGAACTACTGT
>JAFSRK010000057.1 GCA_017446165.1 Ruminococcus sp. | reverse complement strand
TGTGATAAGGGAGAGATCTGACAAATGACCTGGGATTCTGTGATTCGCACCGTCCTGACGGCGGTGATCGCCTATCTGATAGGCAGCTTCAACCCTGCAATTGTGGTAACAAAATTGAAAACCGGCCAGGATATCCGCACCCTCGGTTCGGGCAACGCGGGCTTTACAAATGTTCTGCGTTCTGTTGGAACCGGTCCCGCGATCATCACGATCGTATGTGACTATCTCAAGGGGATCCTTGCTGTTTTGATCGGCTGGTGGCTGTTTTCGTCCATGCCCATCACCAACGATGTCGCGCGTATCGAGTACGTCAAGTACGCGGGATATCTTGCGGGTACCTTTGTCATCATCGGTCACTCGTTCCCAATTTTCTATAAGTTTCGCGGCGGCAAGGGCGTCGTCACGGCGAACGCCTTGATGCTCGTTGTCGACTTCCGCGTCTTCCTGATGATCCTCGGCACCTTTTTGATCATCTTCCTGATCACGCGGATCATCTCGCTGGGATCCATCGCCTGTGCGGCGCTGTTCCCGGTATACACCTGCCTGATGACTTACTTCGGCGATTATCTGCCGCGACTCGGTACGCCGGATGAGATACGATTCCGCTTTGTACTGGTCTCAACGGCGTGCGCGCTGGTGGTCGGACTTTTGGTCATCCTCATGCACCGACCGAACATCCAACGTCTCTTAAAGGGCGAGGAAAAACGCCTGACGGTGAAAAAGCACAAGAAAGCAAATGAATGACAGATAGGGGAAACGGTATGAAAAGAATAATAGCTGTATTTGCGGCTTTGCTGCTTATCTGTCTGAGCGTCGCTTCTGTGTCGGCACTCGACTACGGCTGTACGGTCGAAACCGTCGGCGAAGGCATCTACCTTGAAGAACTGAACACAGGCGCCGTTGTTTATGAGAAAAACGCCGACGTCCGGATGTATCCCGCGTCGACGACAAAGGTCATGACCTACATCGTCGTTTCGGAGAATGTTTCGGACTTCGATAACACGATGGTCGAGATCACCGAAGGGGCGCTTGCGACCCTCGATCCGGAAAGCTCCGTTATGGGTTTATCCGATCATATCGGTCAGAGCTTTTCGGTGAAGGATCTGCTTTACGGTTTAATGCTACCCTCCGGCAACGACGCCGCCTTGGTGCTTGCGACCTATGTCGGGGACGGCAGTATCGACGCATTTGTGGAGAAGATGAACCGGAAGGCGTCGGAGCTTGGCTGTACCAACACCCACTTTGTCAACCCTCACGGACTGTACGATCCAAACCACTATTCCACACCGCGCGATATGGCGAAGATCACGAAGTTTGCCATGTCAGTCAGGAATTTCATGGAGATCGCCGATACCAAGCAGTATACGCCTGCGGGTTTTGAGGCTCCCATCGTCACCACCAACTATATGATCGACCAGAACGGTCATAACGGCGACTACTACTATCCCTATGCCCACGGTATCAAGACCGGTTACACCGACGAGGCGGGCAGATGCCTGATCTCGACCGCGGAGACTGACAGCTATCGGTATCTTTGCATCGACCTCGGCGCGGCGTATACCTTCGAGGAGGACGTCAACTACGCGATGCTCGATTCAAGGTCGCTGTATGACTGGGCATTCGATAACCTGTCGTTCCAGACGGTCTATACGACCTCCGACGTCGTCGCGAATATCAACGTCGACAACACCAAGGACAACACTACCCTTGATCTTGTCCCGAGAACCGATGTTCAGGCGCTTTTGCCGAAGGGCTTCAAGACCGAGCTGGTCACCACTCAGCCCGATGTTCCCGAGAGCGTCTCCGCTCCGGTGAATCAGGGCAGCGTGATAGGAAAGATCAATGTCTACTATAACGGTGAGAAGATCGGAGAGACCGAGCTGTGCGCCAATGCGACCATTGACGGCGATACCAAGTCCGAACAGCAGAAAAAGACGGATACAGAGAACACCCTCAAGTTGGTGCTGATCATCGTCTTTGTTGTCGCAACTCTGGTCATCATCCTGATCGTGGTCATCGTCGTCAAGAAGGCGCGCCGCCGCAAGCGCGAGCGTGAGCGTCAGAACCGCAGACGCCGTTACTACTGATATCATGAGAGCAGATTCTTTTGAACCTGCTCTTTTTTCGTTCTTGACTATTGACTAACGTGTCGAAGAAGCGTAAAATAAAACTGTTATGAGCTATCATACTAATTTCAATTAAAACGCTTAAACAAGATATTTGCGGAATTTAACGCAATAGATGTTATAGGGTTTTATTTGAAATTAGTATCATTCCTATCAGGAGGTTATTATGTCAGACTGCATTTTCTGTAAGATCATCGCGGGGGAGATCCCGTCGAATAAGGTATATGAGGACGACCGCATCATCGCGATCCGCGACCTCAACCCGCAGGCGCCCGTGCATGTGCTGTTCATCCCGAAGGAGCATATCTGTTGTGCGAACGCCCTGAATGAAGAGAACAGCGATATCGTCGCTCACATCTTCACCAAGATCCCTGTTGTCGCTAAGGAACTCGGTCTCGAGAACGGCTACCGCGTTGTCAACAACTGCGGTGAGGACGGCGGTCAGACGGTCATGCACCTGCATTTCCACCTCCTCGGCGGCAAGAAGCTTGAGATCCGGATGGCTTGAAGGAACCGTATCAAATTGAAAATCGCAAGATTTTTGAATAAGCTTTGAAGAAGGTATGATTATGTCAAGAACCCATAAAATGACTATCGCCGGCTGTGAGCGTGAGCTGCCGCTGTGCGAGGTCAATCACAACCTCGATATCGCCGCTTTCATCATGTTCGGCGATGTTGAGATCACCGAGAAAGCCGCCGCGGAGCTTTTGAAGATTGCTCCCGAGCATGATATCGTCATGACGGCAGAAGCTAAGGGAATTCCGCTCGGATACGAGATGGCACGTCAGGGCTGCAGAGAGTATGTTGTCGCGCGTAAGGGCGTGAAGGTCTATATGCCCGATCCGATCAGCGTTCGCGTACACTCGATCACAACCCTCAGTCAGCAGACCTTGTACCTCGGCCGCGACGACGCCGACAAGCTCAAGGGCAAGCGCGTTCTGATCGTTGATGATGTTATTTCTACCGGAGAGAGCCTCAAGGCGATCGAAGAACTCGTCCACATGGCAGGCGGCAATATCGTCGGCAAGGTAGCTGTCCTCGCTGAGGGCGACGCTGCCGACAGAGACGATATCATCTTCCTCGAGAAGTTACCCGTATTTCCTAAATAATCAGATAAATGATCGGCACGCCGCAAGCGGTGCGGCGCTGCCAAAAAGGTGAGATTATGAAGCGGTATCTGGCACAGATTGGTTTAACGTTCTTTTCTGTGCTGGCTGCCGCTTTTTATCTGCCCGATCAGATCACGCAGATTTTGCTGATCTCTTGTGCGACGCCGGCTTTGCTGTTCTTCCTAATCCGCAAAACGCGAAAGATAATCTTTCTGCCGCTGATCGCGACTGCGGCGGCGCTGGCGTGCGCGGTGAATCTGCTCTATACCGCATGGGCGGTGAAGCCTGTTACCGAACGATTCACAGGTAAGGCGAAACAGATCGAGGCGACTTTGACCGACGAATCATATCGTCAATACGGCAAGTATTGCTATCCTCTCGAAACCGATTCGATCAACGGCGAGGAGGTCCATATGAAGATCCTTCTGAAAATGGGCCGCCCGATGGACATCAAGCTCTTTGACAAGGTGAAATTCACCTGCGATATCGTGCCGACCGTCAAGCAGTATGATCTTGCGAAGAACTACTATATCACGGCCGATACCAAAGGCGTGAATTACACGGTATCGGAGACGGATAACCTGCCTCTCGGCTATCACATCATCAACCTCCGCAAGGCGATCAGGAAGGCGATCGCTTCGCTGTTGCCGATGGATGAAGCGAACCTCGCAAAAGCGATCCTGATCGGCGATAAATATGCGCTGGATCAGTCTGTCAAAGCGGACTTTCGCTACAGCGGCGCGTCCCATTTCATCGTTGTGTCGGGCATGCATTTCTCGATTCTGATCATGCTGTGTATGTGGGCGTTTGAAAAGCTGTTCCGCAAGCGGTACATCTATTTTCCTTTGATCTATCTCGTGATCCTGCTGTACATGGCGGTGACCGGCTTTCAGCCATCCGTTATGCGATCCGGCGTGATGATGATCGTTATGGTGACGGGAAAATGGATCCGCCGACAGATCGATCCGCTGACCTCGCTGGGTGTTGCGGGTGTGGTTTTGCCGATCATCTTCTCGCCCTACGGCTGCGGTGATATCGGGATGATCCTGTCGTTCTCCGCAACCTTCTCGATCATCGTATGGCAGAAGTCGATTTATGAGCGGCTCAGGGTCAAGAAAGTGGTAAAGCGTCGTTTCAGTCGATGGCTGATGAAGGGGATCAATGCAGTGATCGGCATCATTTCTACATGCCTTGCGGCGAATATACTGGTGCTGCCATTGTCTGTTTTTCTGTTCAATAGCTTCTCACCGATGACGCTGCTCTCTGCACTGTTGCTCTATCCGTTGATTTGGATAATCTTGGCGGCGGCGCTGATCGTTTCCCTGTTCTTTTATCTCGGACCGCTCCGTGTCGTCGCCGTGCTGTTCTCGTGGCCGCTGTACGGCGCCGCAAAGCTGACGCTGTGGCTGGTGAACACGATATCATCCTTTCCGTTTGCTTATGTGCATGTAAGGTCGCTTTATGTCTATCTGTGGATCGCGGTGACACTCGGGATGTTTTTTATCGCATAT
>JAFSRK010000056.1 GCA_017446165.1 Ruminococcus sp. | reverse complement strand
GAGCATCTTCTGATCGCCCTGATCTCCGACCGCGACAGCTACGCGATCCGCTATCTCAGCGAGCTCGGCGCGTCACCGCGCACCATCGCGAACACGCTGGGCGAGAAGCTCGGCGGCGCTGACGACGGCTATCAGCCCGCAGGAGGGAACACCGCGAAAGGCGACGGCTCCACCAAGACGCTCGACAGCTTTTCCCGCGACCTCACCGAAGCCGCGAGAAAGGGCGAGATCGACCCCGTCATCGGTCGTGACGAGGAGATCAAACGTATTATCCAGATCCTCTCCCGCCGTACCAAAAACAACCCCTGCCTGATCGGCGAACCCGGCGTCGGCAAGACCGCTATCGCCGAGGGCTTGGCGCTCAAGATCGCCGAGGGTCAGGTTCCCGAACACCTCCGCGACAAGCGCGTCGTTGCGCTCGATCTGACAGGTATGCTTGCGGGTACCAAGTACCGCGGCGACTTCGAGGAACGCATCAAGAACGCCATCGACGAGGTCAAGGAAAGCCGCAACGTCATCCTGTTCATCGACGAGCTGCACACCATCATCGGTGCAGGCTCCGCCGAGGGCAGCGCTGACGCGGCGAATATCCTCAAGCCCTCTTTGGCGCGCGGTGACTTCCAGGTCATCGGCGCGACTACACTTGAGGAATACCGCAAGTATATCGAAAAAGACGCGGCGCTCGAACGCCGATTCCAGCCCGTCACCGTCGGCGAGCCGAACGAGGAGGACGCGATCGCGATCCTCAGAGGACTGCGTGACCGCTATGAAGCGCATCACAAGGTGAAGATCACCGACGAGGCGATCGAAGCCGCCGTGAAGCTCAGCTCCCGCTATATCGCCGACCGCTATCTGCCCGACAAGGCAATCGACCTGATCGACGAGGCGGCGTCCAAGGTACGCCTCTCGGCGCTGACCTATCCCGAGGAGATCAAGGAGCTTGAAGCGACCTACGACAAGCTCGAACAGGAAAAGACTGCCGCGATCAGCGAGCAGGACTTTGAGCGTGCCGCACAGCTTCGCGACGAGCAGAAGAACGTCAAGGAAAGTATGGATAAGGCGAAGAACGAGTGGCAGGAGCGCTCTAAGGAGAACTCCGGCGAGGTATCCGCCGAGGATATCGCCGCCATCGTGTCATCGTGGACAAAGATCCCTGTTGTCGAGCTGACCCGCGAGGAATCCGAACGCCTGCTCAACATGGAGAAGATCCTGCATGAGCGTGTTGTCGGTCAGGACGAGGCGGTTTCCGCTGTCGCCCGGGCGATCCGCCGCGGCAGAGTCGGTATCAAGGATCCGAAGCGTCCGACAGGCTCGTTCATCTTCCTCGGACCCACCGGCGTCGGTAAGACCGAGCTGTGCAAGGCGCTGGCTCAGGCGATGTTCGGCGATGAGAACGCGATGCTGCGCCTCGACATGTCCGAGTACATGGAGAAGCACACCGTGTCGCGACTGGTCGGCTCGCCTCCCGGCTATGTCGGCTATGACGAGGGCGGTCAGCTGACCGAAGCGGTTCGCCGCAAGCCCTATTCCGTCGTCCTCTTCGACGAGATCGAGAAGGCTCACCCCGATGTGTTCAATATGCTCCTGCAGATCCTCGAGGACGGCAGACTCACCGACAGTCAGGGTCGCACGGTCGACTTCAAAAACACCGTCATCATCATGACCTCGAACATCGGCGCACGCCGTATCAGCGAGAAGCAGACGTCCCTCGGCTTCGGCGATAATGCAGAGAACGAGAACGCCAGCGTGCGCGACCTCGTGATGGGCGAACTGAAACAGGTGTTCCGTCCCGAGTTCCTCAACCGCGTGGACGACATCATCGTGTTCAACAAGCTGACGAAGGACGAGATCAAGGAGATCGCCGGCAAGATGCTCAATACCCTCGCAAAACGCCTCGACAGCCTCGGCGTGAAGCTCAGCTTCACCGACCGCGCGATCGAGAAGATCGCCGACGAGGGCTTCGACGACACCTACGGCGCAAGACCGCTGCGCAGAGCAATCACCACGAACATCGAGGATGCGCTCTCCGAGCGGATGCTCGAAGCGGACTTCGACAGCACGAAGCCGATCACCTGCGACCACGACGGCGAGAAGTTCACGTTTAATTCTATAGAAGAATAATATAGAAGGCTCCCTTTTCTAAGGGAGCTGTCACCGAAGGTGACTGAGGGTTCTCACGACAATCCCGCATGGCTGCTGTCATTGCGAGGAGCGAAAGCGACGTGGCAATCCCACAAAGAGGAGCAGAAACCCAAAAAACAAGCCCGAACCGGTATGGTTCGGGCTTTTGTCGTGCAAGTTTTACAGGTTCCAGTGAAGGATGGTCTTGCCGAATGCTTTTTTGGTGTCGATCTCGAAGGCGCGCTTGATATCGGGGAAGGCGTTGACCTCGACAGTGTTGCCGACGAGGCGGCTGAGATACATCGGGATCTCGGGATAATCGCGGTAGAGTCCCACGGTGCGGCGGAAATCCTCCTTACCGGAGCGGCTCGTGCCGAACATCCTAAGCCCCTTTTCGAGGATCATGCGGGTGTTGATCGGGACAGGGTATTCGCTGACGCCGAGGATCGAGATGGTACCCTCGGGGCGGATCAGGTCGATGATCTGCTCGATGGCGACGGGCGAGCCGTTGCCGCCGACGCATTCGAAGGCGTGATCGAGCATGAGATCGCCGGGGATATCGGTGGTGAGGTAGGTACCGTCCGCAAAGGAGAAGTCAGAGAGCTTCTCGCGGCTGATGCCGAACACATGGACGTGGCTGTCGGGGAGCATCTTCTTGAGGAGCAGCGAGGTGATGAACGCGAGGTTGCCGTCGCCCCATACGCCGATGTTGTCGCGTCGGGCGTGGGCGATCTTCTCGAAGCGGCTGATCGCGTGAACGCTGACACTGACAAGCTCGGTGAACGCCGCCACGTCGAGGTCAAGTCCCTCGGGCAGCAGTACCAGTCTATCCGGCTCGATGGAGATGTATTCCTGCAGAAAGCCGTCCGCGGAGCTGCCGCAGAATTTGCTGGAGCGCAGATAATTCTCGGCGATATAGGGGTCGTCCTCGGTGGGAATATCCGGCACCATGACGACTCTGTCGCCGGGCTTGAAGTTGCCCTGTGCGTCATAGATGACCTGACCGATCGCCTCGTGGATCAGCGCCATCGGGAGCTTTTCCTTCAGCACGCGGATGTCGCGTGTTCCCTG
>JAFSRK010000055.1 GCA_017446165.1 Ruminococcus sp. | reverse complement strand
TCGACGGCGTTCGCGAGGACGTCAAGCAGGCTGTCCTGGACGCGATCAAGTCCTATGAGGAGATGGGCGCGGAGATCGTCTGGTTCGATCTGCCTGAGCTGAAATTCGCTCTGCCGTGCTACTATATCCTCGCGATGGCGGAGGCATCCTCCAACCTCGGTCGCTATGACGGCATCCGTTACGGCTACAAAGCCGAGCATTACAACGGCACGCATGACATGATCTGCCGCACCCGCTCTGAGGGCTTCGGCAAGGAGGTCCAGCGCCGTATCCTGATGGGTACCTACGTCCTGTCTGCGGGTTATTATGACGCCTATTACAAGAAGGCGGTCAACCTGCGCGGCGCGATCGTCGAGGCGTTCGACCGTGCCTTTGAGCAGTGCGACGTGATCCTCGCGCCGACCGCTCCCGTGACCGCATTCAAGAGCGGCTATCTCTTTGGTGAGGAGACCGATCAGCTTGAACAGTACCTCTCCGATATCTGCACCGTTCCGGTCAACACCGCAGGTCTGCCCGCCGTATCCATTCCGTGCGGCGAGGACAGCGAGGGTCTGCCGATCGGTATGCAGCTCATCGGCAAAAAATTCGACGAGAAAACCATCCTCAACCTCGCCTACAAATACGAGGAAAAGGAAGATAAATTCAAGGAAACAAAGTGGGGTGTGAAGCTGTGAAATACGAATTGGTAGCGGGCTTTGAAACCCACGTTGAACTGTCCACCAAGACCAAGATCTTCTGCTCCTGCACCACCGCCTTCGGCGGCGACCCGAACACCCATTGTTGTCCGGTTTGTATCGGACTTCCCGGCACGCTCCCGAAGCTGAACGAGAAGGTCGTTGAGTATGCGATCATGGCGGGACTTGCCACCAACTGTGAGATCGCCGAGATTGCCAAGATGGACCGCAAGAACTACTGCTATCCCGATCTGCCCAAGGCGTACCAGATCTCCCAGTACGACAAGCCGCTGTGCGAGCATGGGTATATCCAGCTGAGCAACGGCAGAAAGATCCGCATCCTGCGTATCCACATCGAGGAGGACGCCGGAAAGCTGATCCACAACCACGGCGACACCTTCGTCGACTACAACCGCGGCGGCGTACCGCTGATCGAGATCGTCACCGAGCCGGACTTCCGCTCTATCGACGAGGCAAAGGAATATGTCGAGCGTCTCCAGCAGATCATGCGTTATATCGGCGTATCCGACTGCCGCATGCAGGAGGGTTCGATGCGCTGTGACGTCAATATCTCCGTCCGCCCCGAAGGTAGTGAGAAGCTCGGCACCCGCACCGAGATCAAGAACATGAACTCCATCACCAATATTGCAAAGGCGATGGAATACGAATATGAGCGCCAGTGCGACCTGATCGAATCAGGCGGCGCGGTCGTGCAGGAGACCCTGCGCTATGACGACGTCACCGGCACTACCTCGTCGATGCGCTCGAAGGAGGACGCCCACGACTATCGTTATTTCCGTGAGCCTGACCTCGTCACGATCCACGTTCCGCGCGAGAGGGTAGAGGAGATCAGATCCCGCCTCCCGGAGCTGCCTGAGCAGAAGTATCAGCGCTACACCGAGGAGTATGAGATCCCCGAGAAGGACGCCGCGCTGCTGACGAAATACCGCAGCATCTCCGAGTATTTTGACAAGGCGATCGAGGGGCTGAAAGCGCCGAAGACCGCGTCCAACTTCATCATCGGCCAGATCTTCCGCAGGCTCGAGACCGAGGCGGATAAAGAGGCGTTCGATGTCAAAACCACCGCCGAGCAGCTGAATGAGATGTGCAAGCTCTTAGAGGGCGGCAAGCTCAAGAACAACCTCGCGAAGACCGCGCTTGAGAAGATGCTCGACACCGGCAAATCCGTCAAGGAATTCGTCTCCGAATCCGATATGGCAGGACTCGACGACGCGACCCTGACCGAGTATTGTCAGAATGCGATCAACGCGATGTCAGCCGCAGTTGCCGACTATAAGAGCGGCAAGGAAAAGGCGCTGATGGCGGTTCTCGGAAACGTCATGAAGCAGAGCCGCGGCAGAGCCGACGCCGCAGCCGTCACCGCAAAGCTCAAGGAACTGATCGGCTAACGCGAGTAAAGCTCATTTAAAGAGAATAAGGCATAATGATACCGCCGCTGTAGATGTTACAGCGGCGGTTGTGTTATTCTAAGATATCTTCATATGATACATTGAGGATCTGTTTGAATAGTCTCAGCTCGTCAACGTATAAATGTCGTTGACCAACCTCTATTTTTGCTAATGCAGACCGAGTAATATCGCATCCGTTAACTTGCAATCTTGCAGAAAGCTGTTCTTGTGTTAATCCTATCTTTTCTCGCAGATGACGCAACTTCCTTCCCACGTTCTTTTCGTAATCTGAATCCATAGATGTCAACCTTTCTTTGCTCTTAAATAAGTGCAAAATATCATTGACATTATTTTAGACATATGTTATCATAAAATTGCACTTATATAAGTGCAAACTTACTATATTATTAAGGAGTGTGCATTATGAAAACTATTCAAAAG
>JAFSRK010000054.1 GCA_017446165.1 Ruminococcus sp. | reverse complement strand
GACAAGGTGCAGCCTCGCGCCGGTCGCGGCACAGGTGCGGGCGATGTTGCCGGTATTCTGGGGGATCTCCGGCTCAAACAAAACGATGTTCAAAGCTTTTTTATTTTCCAAATCATTCACCTCATGAATCCATTGTAAACGGTTCATACTAAGATTGCAAGTAGTAGTTGGTAGTTGGTGGTTGGTGGTTCTGTAGGGAAACGCTTCGCGTTTCGAAAAAAATAGGAATCAGGTGCGGACGGAGTCCGCCCTTCAACTACCAACCACCAACTACCAACTACTCCAAAGGAGGTATACCATGAAAAGTGAAAAACCGTGCTGTGAGAAAAAGGGCATGGGCGTTGTGCCGTGCATGCTTGCCGGACTGATGTCGGGCATCGCAATCGGCGTGATCGGCAAGATCCTGCTCGACAGCAACAAGAAAGCGCTGATGAAGAAGTTCAACAAAATGGCTGACGCGGTCGAGGATCTGACCGACAGCGCAAAGGACATCTTCAAGTGAAAGAAAAATCCCCTCACGGCGTTGGCTGTGGGGGGATCTTGCTGTATTGTTTTACGAATCGTAGAACGCCTGACCGTCGTCGGTGATGAGGCGCTGTGATTCCGGATATTCAAAGATCAGCGGGTCGTTGCGGTGCTGTTCAAGGTACTCGACGAACTCCGCGGCGTACCACTTCGCCATGTTCAGGTTGTGCATCAGGTAGTGACCGCAGTTGACGGCGGTCGCGCCGGGAACGGCCTGAGCGCTCTCGACGGAGCGGAACGCGCCGAGGATCAGGTCATAGATCGCCTTCGGCTCGCGGTCTCCCTTGAGGATCAGATAGAAGCCCGTCAGGCATCCCATCGGACCCCAGTAGACGATCTCGTCCATCCAGTCGGGGTCGTTTCTCAGGTAGGTGGCGATGATATGCTCGAGCGAGTGCATCGCCGCAACGTCGATCACCGGCTCGCGGTTGGGTTTTTTGAGGCGGATGTCATAGGTGGTGACACAGCCGTCGCCGACTCTGTCCTCGCGGCTGTGAAAGATGCCGGGTACGATCTTGGTGTGGTCTACGGAAAAGCTCTTGATCAATTTCATGGTAACCTCCGATTATCAGTATGGTTTGAAGCAGATGTTCAGGTCGACGGCGCCGTCGACGCCGCCGACCGTGCCGTCGGTGGCGTACTGCCACATCGCGAAGTCATAGTACATGTTCGGGAACTCGCGGTAGTCTGCGAGCCAGAATTCATAGTCCTTCATGGTCTCGAAGTCGTAGCTCTGGAGCATCAGCGAGGTGCTGGCGTAGACGATGGATTCGTAGCCGTCGCCCTCGACGGTGTCACAGAATTTCTCCGCCATCGCGGTGATCAGCTTGCCCGAGAGTCCGTCGGTGCGGGCTTCGTCGTCCTCGATGGTCTCCCAGTCAAAGGCGATGGGATAGTCGAGCTTTCTGCCGCTGAGCTTCTGTGTGACATATTTCGCCTCCTCGGCGGCTTCCTCGACGGTGTTCGCCTGAGAGAAGAAGTACGCGCCGACCTTCAGCCCTGCCGACGTTGCCTGCTCGTAGTAGGTATCGAACATGCCGTCCTCATAGAGCTTGCCCTCGTCCGAATAATAGCGTCCGCCGATGCGCAGAATAACGTAGTCGACGCCGCTCTTCTTGACCTTGTTGAAGTCGACGTCGCCTTGGTACTCGGCGAGGTCGATGCCGATCTCCGAGGTGACTTTGCCGTCGACGGTGTAGGTGTAGTAGCCGTTGTCATTCTTTTTGAGGTTGTTGATATCATAGGTGTTCAGCGCCGCGCCGTCCACCTTTTTGACGGTGACCTCGCCCAGCTCCGAGTCGGTGAACGCGACCGTTTCGGCAGGCGCGTCATGGGTGAGCTTCACCTTTGTGTTCAGCAGATTGTTGATCAGAAAATATCCACCCGCGCCGAGTGCGGCGACGATCAGCACAATCACGATGATCAGCAGCGCCTTGCTGCGCTTTTTCGGCGGCTCGGGAGGCTGATACTGCGCTTGCTGTTCGGGGATGATCGGCTTTTTGTCAGGCGTTTTCTCAGCCGGTACGGACGCGGTTTCGTCGGCGCGGTCCGTCTTGCCTGCCTGCTCCATCTCCTTGAGCTCTGCCATCAGCTGATCCAGCTCGTCGTCAAGCTCCCTGATCGGATCCTTGCCCTTGCCGGCGGTCAGCTCGTTGTTGTCGTCAATATATGCCATAGGTACTCCTGTTGCGATGTTTTCGTGTGAATTTCTACCCAATAATCTTATCACAATGCGACGATAAAGTAAATAAACTTAACAATATATTTACTTTTACTTGAAAATTGCTTTACATTTTAGTATAATAAGACTTACTTATGAGAAGGGAGGCGGGTATATGAAGGCACAGAGCCGTTCGAAGATGCCGTTGGGCGAGCTGCTCAACGCGATCGACAGCTGCAAGACCATCAGCGCGCTGTTCAATCTGGTACACAGCCAAGGCATCGTGATCCAAATGCGCAGTCAAAGCTCCGCCTCGAACCTCAACTACAAGCCCCTGCCGAAGAACCCCAACATCCTCCCGCTCGACACCCTCAAGAAGCAGCTCCGCGAAGCCGCCATCGAGGATCACCGCCGCCACACCAAGGAACAGCTCATCCGCGCGGTACAGACCTGTCCGACCATCGACAAGCTGTTCGAGCTGGTGAAGAACGAGCATATCGTGATCCGCATGAAGAGCTTCAACTCGGCGTCCAACCTGCCGCAGAACACCCCCTCCGGACCCGATCTCATGCCGGACAAAAGCCCGCTCGATCGTCTCAAGGAGCGCGTGATCGAAGCGGTGATGTATGCAAATTGATCTGATTTACCCGGGCGGCTCAGTCGCCCGTTTTTCTTTTCCCTATGATGAAGAAGCGTGTGACAATCGAATACCGTTTTGACAGTCCCCTTTCGGGCTATGCCGCGGGAGAGGTCAGGCTCACCGCCGATACCGCGGGCGGCTATACGCTGTGCTGGGCGGATGACGAGAAGTCCCTCGACGGATGGTTCGCTGTCGCTTCGATGCACCTGAAAGCAGGCGATAGCGGCGTTTTTCGCTTCGGCGAGAGGGTTGCGATCCCTGTCGGCGCGACAAGGCTGATCACCCTGTGTGACGGTGCAAAGGTTGCCGCCTGTCCCATCCCGACCGAAAAGCGTCTGCCGTATTCCGAAACCGACCGATGCTGTCGCTTCGGCGCTTTGGCGGACGTCCACATCGACCTCGAAAACGGCGGCAGGAACATCTATTTCGTCAACGCCGAGAGCAACTTCAAGCGCGCCCTAAAGGTGTGCAAGCATCACGACGCCGACTTCATCGTCATCGCGGGCGACATGATCACCAACGCGACCGGCTCCGACGCCGAGTGGCAGCGGTACCGCCGAATCATCGCGGATTCCGGCTACACGAAGCCGATCTATGAAGCCATCGGCAATCACGAAACCCGCTTTGCAAGCTACGGCAACTGCACCCTCGAGAGCGAGATCGGCTCGTTCATCACGAACACCGGACTTGATGAAGCCCCCGCGACGATCGCCTCGGGCAAGCCGTATTTTGAGATCACCGAGCCGCGCACGGGCGATCACTTTCTTTTCATGGCGCTCGAAGCGGGCTACAACCCCGCCGCGGCGGATAACTTCTCCGACGCCCAGATGGAATGGGTCGAGGGGCTGATCGCCGACTACAGCGGTGACGGTCATCGCATCTTTCTGATCCAGCACGCGCCGATCATGGGCTACGGCGCGGGCGACGATCCCCGACATCCCGCCTACAGCGGCTCACTCCATGCCGACGAGCGCTTTCGAAACAACCTGCGCTTCAAGCGTCTGATCGAAGCCCACCGCGAGATCATCTGGCTGAGCGGTCACACCCATGTCGATCTCAGGGACGACGTCAACTTCTCCGATGAGAGCGGCTCCTCCTGCAGGATGTTCCACATACCCGCTGTCGCCGGGACGACGCGCCTTGCGTATGACGCCGCGGGCAAAAGGCGCCTCGACCGCACCTTTTACGACGACGCGACACAGGGCTATCTCGTCGACCTGTACCCCGACGCGGCGATCCTCTGCGGCGTGAATTTTTTTCACAACAAACGCTATCCCGCCTATACCTACATCGTGTGAGGTTCGGCTTGAGGTTGACATCACGAGTCCCGAAGAGTATAGTTATATCATAGAGTATCATTATATCAATCATGACGGAAATGAGGTAATATTATGGCAAAACAATGTCCTGTCTGCAGTCGGATGACTGACGATAACGCAAAGTTCTGTGCTGTATGCGGCACGCCCCTGCAGACCCCGAGCGCACCCGAGACTCCCGCACAGCCTGTTTATGAAGCTCCTGCTCAGACCGCCTTTGAAACACCCGAACAGCCCGCTTATCAGGCTCCTGCTCAGCCTGCGTTTGATACGCCTGCACAGCCGACCTATCAGCCGCCTGTGCAACCCGCACAACCTGCTCAGCGACCCTATCCGACCGCTCAGCCGATCAATCAGTCGGCAGGTCGGAACTATGCCGCTCCGCTCCAGCAGCAGGGCTATCACCCTCAGTATCAGCCCGCTCCCGAGAAGAAAAACCGCAACCTCGCGATGGGCATCACCATCGCCGTCATCATCGGTCTGCTGATCATCGGCGGCATCGTGCTGACGATCGTGCTGGTCAGCAACGCGACGAAGAACAACGCGTCCTCATCAAGCACCGGCAGCACGACGAGCGTATCCGCGTCCCCGCTCGAGGGGACCTACTCCCTCAGCGCGATCCACATGGACGGCGAGGACTATCAGGAGAGCGGCACGCTGGTCATCGGCGGCGATAACAAAGGCACCTTCACCGACGCCACAGGTTCCTCGGCGACCTTCATTTTCGACACGGCGAAGCAGACCCTCACCACCTCGCTCGGCGCGACCGGCACCTATACCGTCAGCGGCAACACCCTGACGATCACCTACACCCCCGATTATTCGGTGGTATTCACCAAGCAGTAACGTTGAGCGGCAGTTCTTCTGCCGCTTTTCTTGTTGACAAGCGATTTGCGTCCATGCTACAATGCATTTGTAATCTTTCCGAAGGAAGGAACCCCTATGCCTAAGGTATGCGAACAATGCGGCTGTTCGATGGAGGATGAGGCGAAATTCTGCCCCGGCTGCGGAGAAGCTGCGCCCCCTATGACAAAACCCGAGAAGCCGCCAAAGCAGAATAAGAAGCACGGCGAGGTCACCGTACAGCCCGAGCCGATCATCGAGGAAAACGGCGAGGAGAAGCGGGTTTTCATCCCGCGAGAGAAGAAGTACGGCGACACCGAGCATTTTGACGATCCGGGCGATTATAAGGAACGCGAGATCGAGAAAAACACGATGGCTGCGAAAAGCAACGTCAGCCTCTATCTCTCGATCTTCGCGGCGGTGCTGTCCGTGACGGCGGTGGCGCTGGTGATCATCTTCTCCGTGTTGCCCGCGAACCGTCGGGAGCAGTCCGAAGCGACTCCGCCGACCGTACAGGCGACCGCGGCGCCGACCCAGCCTCCGACCGAACCGCCCATCGCCGGAACCTACAGCCTCTTGACCATCGACGCCGATTCTCCCGGTCTGACCGCCATGCTGCTGAAAAACAGCTCCATCAGGATGAACGGCGACGATACGGGCAAGCTGATCCTCGGCGGCACAGAGCTTGGCGACGTCGTTTTGGATCGCGACACCGCGACCGCGCGAGTGTTTAACAAAGACTGCGGCTATACCTTTGACGGCAAGCTGCTCATCATCACCTACAGCGGCATGACGCTGGTTTATCAAAAAGAGTTGTAGACAAGGAGCCCAAGATGAAAAAACCGTTTATATTTCTGGCGGTGATACTGGTATTCGCCCTGATCGCCGCGATCATCACGCTGACGGGCGGTTCCGACAGCAAAATCCAAGGAACCTATCGGCTGACCGACGCCTCCGGCACCGGCAGCGAGATGTTCAAAGCCACCGTCACCGACATGACCCTCGAGATCAAAGATGACGACACCGGCGAGCTTTCGATGCTCGGTCAGACGACCCCTGTCGCGGTGAATGAGAAGGACAGCAAGATCTCCTTTGACGGCGGCACCAACTACGCGTCCTATGTCCTCGACGGCAAGAAGCTGACGGTCGAGGGCGGCGGATATCGGGTCGTTTTCAAGAAGAAATAGACTTCTTGTACAACGCACATTGTCATATTGACGTTTTTTCTGTTGACGTGAGCGGCGACCCATGCTATAATCTTCGTAATCGGCACGCACTTATATGAAGCATCACTGCCGATAATATTGTTTAAGGAGATAATCTAATGAAGAAGACTCTTTCCGCAGTAGCTCTCGCGCTTGTCGCAGTCCTGCTGATGGGCTGCCTTGTTGCTTGCGGCGGCGGCAAAATCAGCGACGGCACCTACAAGCTCGTGCAGATGACAGCCGACGGTCAGGATATCAGCGACCAGCTCTCCGCGATGGAGCAGTACGGCATGTCACTTGACCTTGTCGTCAGCGGCGACAAGGCGACCCTCATGGATGAGGAGATGACCATCAAGGACGGCAAGTTCACCGCTTCCGACGGTACCTCCGCTGCCTTCACCGTCAACGGCAACAAGATCACCGTTGAAGAGGGCAACAACAAGATGGTTTTCGAGAAGAAGTAAATCAGTGAAGATCAGGGCGGCAGAGCGATCTGCCGTCTTTTTCTTTCTCGGTTGACGAAGAAATGATGCTATGCTATAATCGGTTTAGCAGAAACCGAAATTGATAGCATGAAAGGAGTTTATCCAATGAAAAGAATCGTATCTGTCACAGCGCTCACCCTTGCACTCATCCTGATGCTCGCGTGCTTTACCGCCTGCGGCGGCGACAGCAAGAAGCTGACCGCCGGCACCTATAAGCTCTCTGAGGCGAGCGGCGAAGGCGCGGATGTTTATGAGGATCTCAAGGAGAACATCACCCTTGAAGTTAAGGACGACGGCAAGGCGACGATGTACTTCATGGAGGATTCCGTCGACGAGCTGGTATTCGACGAGAAGACCGGGAAGGTCACCTTCGAGGGTACCCAGATCCCCTACACCGTCAGCGGCAACAAGATCACCATCGAGGACAGCACCGGCAAGCTCGTTTTCACCAAGTGATTAAGCGAAAGAGAGTGATCGGATGAAAAAGAGAATGATCGCGGCGATATGCGCCGTGCTGATGCTGTGTCTTCTGACTGCCTGCGGCGGCTCAAAGGCGACTCCCGTGTCGGGCGATTCGATGGCGGGTACCTACGCGCTGGTCAACGCCGAGGGCGAGAGCGCCGATACGATCATGAAGCTCAAAGACGGCATCTCCCTCGAGGTACGCGGAGATAACACCGGCACCCTTTCGCTGATGAACAACGTCGAGGAGATCCGCTTCGATCCGTCGACAAAGCTCTGCGGTCCCGATGGGGGAAAGCAGGTGCCGTTCAGCTTTGACGGCAAACAGCTCAGCATAAAGTCCGACGATTTCACCATGATCTTTGAAAAGCAATAAATAAAAAAACAACAAAAGCAGTGGGCTTTCAAGGCTCACTGCTTTTTTCTGTGTCTGTCGGTTTATCTTTGAGGATCATCTTGCCCTCATGGTCGGTGTAGTAGTCGCCCGCGGGTATGATCTGTGAGATCGGCACGATCCGATAGCCCTTGTCGCGGATGGACTGTATCAGCTTCGGCAGCGCCTCGGGGGTGTTCTTTGCGCCGTTGTGCAGCAGGATGATCGACCCCGGACAGAGCTTCTTCTCAATGCGGCTGACGATCTCGTCGGCGGAGGGATCCTTCCAGTCAAGGCTGTCGATGTTCCATTGGACGCAGTACATCTCCTGCGCGCGCAGATTCTGCACCAGCTTGTTGTCATATTCGCCGTAGGGCGCGCGGAAGAGCGTCGGCGCATGCCCTGTGAGCTTTTCGATCGCCTCGTTACAGTCGTTGATCTCTTTTCGCTGTTCCTCGGCGGAAAGCTCAGCCATATGCGGGTGGGTGGAGCTGTGGTTGCCGACGTCGTGACCGTGATCGGCGATGTCCCTGACCGAGTCGGGGTATTTGTCGACCCATTGCTTCACGAGGAAGAAGGTCGATTTGACGTTGTATTCGTCGAGGATATCCAGAAGATGCTCGGTCTGTTCGTTGCCCCATGCCGCGTCGAACGAGATCGCACAGACCTTTTCGGTCGTGTCGACATAGTAGATCGGGATCTCGCGAGCTTCACCCATCGTGGCGACGGTTTTTCGTGCGCTGTACGACGCGACGCCGCAGCAGATCACCGCGGTCAGCACGCATGACAGGAGGATCAAAAGCCGCTTTCGGGTCAGTATCAGTATTTTCATCATATCACCGATACAGTATATGTGCAGGCGGCAAAAGATATAACAAAGCCGCCGGATTCCTCCGACGGCTAAATAATCAGTATTCAAATTCCCACACGGTACCGTCTTTTGTATCTTTGAGAATGATTCCTTGCTCTTTTAACTCATCACGAATGCGATCTGCCTCGTTCCAGTTTTTGCTAGCTTTTGCTTCGGCACGTTCTGCAATCATCCTGTCAACATAGTCTCTTTCCAGCCCTTTATCTTGTAAAAACATGCTTTGTGAATCCGGATAGAACGTTTTTTTGCGGGATGCAGTTCTGACTTTTTGTTCTGATTTTAACCTCAGATCCAAAGAAAGAACGCTGTCAAAATCATCGAGCAAGTAACGTTTTGTAGCGTCACTGAGATTACTTTTTAATACATCATACAGGACGGTGACAGCAAGCGAGGTGTTCAGGTCGTTGTCGAGCGCCTCCTTGAAGCTGTCCTGATACTTTTTCGCAGCCTCGAGGTCAGGCTCGCCGTCGGCTTTGAGGTTGGCGACGCGCGCGATCAGCTTGTTATACGCCTGCACACAGTTGTCGAGGTTCTCAAAGCTGAACACCAGCGGCTTTCTGTAATGCGACTGCAGGCAGAAGAAGCGATAGGCGAGGGGATCGTAGCCCTTTTCCTCGAGCAGGGAAACGGTCAGGAAACCGCCCTTGGACTTCGACATCTTGCCGCGCTTGTCGAGCAGATGCAGGACATGGAACCAGTAGCTGCACCACTTGTGACCGAGATAGGCTTCGCTCTGGGCGATCTCGTTGGTGTGGTGGGGGAACGCGTTGTCAACGCCGCCGCAGTGGATGTCGAGGTACTCGCCCGCGTGCTTGATCGAGATCGCGGAGCATTCGATATGCCAGCCGGGGTAGCCCAGACCCCACGGCGACTCCCACTTGAGCGCCTGATCCTCGAACTTGCTCTGAGTGAACCAGAGGACGAAGTCGTTTTTGTTGAGCTTGTTGGTGTCCTCGCCGACGTCCTCGCGCACGCCGACCTGTAACTCGTCCTCGTTCATGTTGCCGAATACATAGTAGTTGTCGAGCTTGCTGGTATCGAAGTAGACGTTGCCGCCCGCAAGATAGGCATAGCCCTTGTCGATCAGGGTCTGTACCATCTCGATGAACTCGGGGATACAGTGGGTGGCGGGTTCGATGACGTCGGGCTTCTTGATGTTGAGCTTCTCGGCGTCGGAGAAGAACGCTTTCGTATAGTAGTCGGCGATCTCGAGAACGGTCTTATGCTCGCGCTTTGCGCCCGCCAGCATCTTGTCCTCGCCGGTGTCCGCGTCGGAGCTGAGATGACCGACGTCGGTGATGTTCATCACGCGCAGAACGTCATAGCCCGCATAGCGCAGGTATTTCTCCAGCACATCCTCCATGATGTAGGTGCGCAGATTGCCGATGTGAGCGTAGTGATAGACGGTCGGACCGCAGGTGTACATGCGGACCTTGCCCTCCTCGTGGGGGACGAACTCCTGCTTGACGCCGCCGAGTGTATTATACAGAATCATGTTTTTCAACTTCCTTCCTGAGCAAATTGATTTCGTTGCGCATCCTGCACAGCTCCTGAGCCACGGGATCGCTGTAGTGGATCTGGTCGAGGGTCTCGGGACGCATGCCGTTGATGCGCACGACGTGTGCGGGTACGCCGACCGCGGTGCAGTTCGCGGGGATCTCGTTGAGGACGACCGCGCCCGCTGCGATGCGGGAATTGTCGCCGACCTTGAACGGACCGAGTACCTTGGCGCCCGAGCCGACCATCACATGATCGCCGAGGGTGGGGTGACGCTTGCCGTGGTCCTTGCCGGTACCGCCGAGGGTGACGTTCTGGTAGAGCAGACAGTAGTCGCCGATGACCGTGGTCTCGCCGATGACGACGCCCATGCCGTGGTCGATGAACAGCCCCTTGCCGATGGTCGCTCCGGGATGGATCTCGACGCCCGTTTTATGCCGCGCGCGCTGACTGAGGTAACGCGCGATCAGCTTCATGTTGTGTTGATAAAACCAGTGTGCGCGGCGATATTTGCGCACCGCCTTGTAGCCGGAATACAGGAGGAATACCTCGAGCTTGCTGCGAGCGGCGGGATCGCCGTCCATCGCCGCCTGCAGATCGGCTTTCATTGTTTCAAACATAGCATCAGTCCTTGGTCAGTGATTAGTGGTCAGTGGTCAGTCGTCAGTGGTCAGTGGTTAGTGGTCAGTGGTTAGTGTTTACAGATGTGTCGATCGCCGACTGTCCGTTCAAACAGAAAAGGCGACATCGCCCATAGGGACGACATCGCCGTGGTTCCACCCAAATTCGGCACGGTCGGTGACCATGCCCTCTGTACCCTTAACGCGGGCTGACGGGTGACCATTTCCTGTCACCGGCTCATGGGCGCATTTCGAATCACTCTGCCACAGGCGGCTTTCAGCCTACGCCGCCCTCTCTGAGAGGTTTCGTGAACCTACTTCTCCCAATCAACGCCTTTTCATATCTATCCTATTATATACGATTTCCGTCGGGATTGCAACAACTAAATATCGCTGATGACGCTCTTGTTGTCCACAAGATACTTGATTCCCGAGATCACCGTCACCGCAGTTGCGATCCAGATGAAGACATAGTCGATGGTCTTGAACACGTTCATGACGTCATAGAGCACGACGACGTTGTCGGTCGCAAGGCTGATGATGTCGAACACGCTCTCGAGCGTGAACACCACGCAGATCGCGACGATCTGGCACACGGTCTTGACCTTGCCCCACATGTTCGCGGCGATGACCTTGCCCCTCGCGGCGGCGACCAGTCGGATGGACGTCACCGAGAATTCGCGGAACAGGATGATGATCAGCGGCACCGCCTGACACAAATCGTGCTTGACGAATACCACGAGGATCGAGATCACGAGGATCTTATCAGCGAGCGGGTCGGCGAACTTGCCGAAGTCGGTGATGAGCTTGTCGCGGCGGGCGATCTTGCCGTCAAAGTGATCGGTGATCGCCGCCACCCCGAACAGCGCGTACGCGATGAGGTACGACAGCGGGAACCGCAGCAGCATGAACAGCACGATCAGCGGCACCAGCGCGATCCTGAGCAGCGTCAGCTTGTTCGGAAGGTTCATATTTTTCATAGGCATACCTTTCTGGGTTTAGCAATCCCTCAAACAAAGGATACGGAGTTAAGCAACCGAGAGTTTATTGATTCGGTTGGTCGCTTTGCTCCTATTGATGCAATTCCTCAGTCACCGGACACGCGTGTCCGGTGACAGCTCTCCTCTGTATGGGTGTTGTGTCCCAAATCAAGATTTGGACAACACCTCACTTTTACCAAAGGAGCCTAGAGCATCTCTCCTGTCAGGTCACAGTCGATATGGTCGGTGATCCGCACCCGAACCGTCTCGCCCACGGCGGGCTTTCTGTCGGACACGGTGAAGAATACACAGGGGTCGACCTCCGGCGCGTCATAGACGGAGCGTCCCGTCCAGCAGTCGGCGTAGCGGTCAAAGCCGTCAACCAGTATGTCGAGCTCTCTGCCGACCATGCTCTCGCACCATTCGTTCATGATCAGAGCCTCCTGCTCGCCGATCAGCTCGGCGCGATGCTCCTTGATCTCCTCGTCGATCTGATCCTCCATCAGCGCGGCGGGGGTATCCTCCTCCTGAGAGTAGGCGAAGCATCCGAGACGCTCGAACTTCATCTCCTCGACGAACGCCGACAGCTCCTCAAAGTCCTCGTCGCTCTCGCCGGGGAAGCCCGCGATCAGCGTGGTTCTCAGCACAACGCCCGGGATCCTCTCGCGGATGTGCCTGATCAGCGCCGACAGGCTCTCCTTGTCGCCGCGGCGGTTCATCGCTTTGAGGACTCTGCCGTTGCAGTGCTGGAGCGGCAGGTCGATGTATTTGACGATCTTATCCTCCTCGCGGATGGTGTCGAGCAGCTCGTCGGTGATGCGGTCGGGATAGCAGTATAATACGCGGATCCATTTAAGGTCGTCGATCTTGCACAGCTCGTGCAGAAGCGGCGCGAGCATCAGCTTGCCGTAGTTATCCTCGCCGTAGCGGGTGGTGTCCTGCGCGATGACGTTCAGCTCCTTCACGCCGTTTCTGACAAGGCGCTTTGCTTCCTCGACGATGCTCTCCATCCTGCGGGAGCGAAAGCGTCCGCGGATCAGCGGGATGGCGCAGTAGGTACAGCAGTTGTCACAGCCGTCGGCGATCTTGAGGTACGCCCAGTGCTGTTCGGTGCTTTGCACACGACCGCCGTCGAGCGGCATGTTGAGCTTGTCGGGGAATTCCTCGACGGTCTCGCCGCAGAGAGCGCGCCTGACGACCTCGGCGATATCGGCGTTCTTGCCGATGCCGATGACCGCGTCGACCTCGCTGAGTTCCTTCATGATCTCGCTGTTATAGCGCTCGGCGAGGCACCCGGTGACGATGATCGCCTTGATCTTTCCCTCTTTTTTCAGCTGGGCGAGTTCAAGGATCTCGTTGATACTCTCCTGCTTTGCCGATTCGATGAAGCCGCAGGTGTTGATGATCGCGGCGTCAGCCATGGCGGCGTCCTGAATGAGCTTGAAGCCCGCTTCGTTCAATTTGTACATCATCATCTCGGCGTCCACGCGATTCTTCGCACAGCCGAGCGATACGATTCCAACCGTATTCTGCATGGGTAATCCTCTGTCTTTTCTATTCCCCGATATCAGTATTCCTCTATATCGGTATATTCATTGAGTACGCTTTTTATGCTCTGATAGCTGAACCCCAGCCGCTGAAGTGCGGCGACGGCGCGGCGGCGGAGCTTCTCGTCGTTGAGCTTTGAGGCATACTTTTTCTCGATGATGGTGCGGATTTGTTCGTCCTCGTCGACCTCGGTCTCCTCGAGTATCTCGTCGATCAGATCGCGGTCGATGCCTTTCTCTCTGAGCTTTTGGCGGATGCCGCGCTCGCTCAGGTGCTTGAGGTTGATCAGATCGGCGGTATAGCGGCGCGCATAGCGCCCGTCGTCGATGAGTCCCAGCTCCTCCAGCCTGTCGACCGCCGCCTCGGCGACGTCCTCGGGATAGTCCTTTCTGAGCTTGTCGAGAAGCTCTCTGCGGCTGTGATCGCGAAACGAGATCAGCCACATCGCCTTGTCCTTGCACCGCTTGCGGTCGGAATCCAGCACACAGTCGTGCAAGGCTTCGTCCGTGATCTCCCTGCCGACGTCGAACCGGTGGGCGAGGATGACCTCGGTGTCGAGCTTCATGGCGAACTCACCGTCTATGTATAAGGCAGAGAGCCCCTTTTTTCGGGGCTCTATCGCGGTGATCTGCATTATTCTTCGACTAAGATATCGATCTTAGATGTTTTCTTTTCGGGAGCCGGTGCGGGCGCGGGCGCGGCGGCGGGGATCTTCGCCGTAGCGGACTTCGCGGGCTTCTTCGTGCGGGTCGTCAGCTTGTCGACGTTTTCCCACAGCTCCTTCTCGATCTTCTCGCGCAGCTCGTCGTTGTTTTTGAGCAGTTCCTTGACGTTGTCGCGTCCCTGACCGAGACGGATATCGCCGTAGTTGAACCATGCGCCGGATTTCTGGACAACGTCAGCCTTGACTGCAAGGTCGATCAGCTCGCCTACGCGGCTGATGCCCTCGCCGTACATGATATCGAACTCCGCCTCCTTGAAGGGGGGAGCGATCTTGTTCTTGACGACCTTCGCGCGGGTACGCGAGCCGATCATCTCGCCGTTCTGCTTGAGGGTTTCGATGCGGCGGATGTCGATACGAACGGAGCTGTAGAACTTCAGCGCGCGACCGCCCGGGGTGACCTCGGGGTTGCCGTAGACAACGCCGACCTTCTCGCGCAGCTGGTTGATGAAGATGGCGACGCAGTTACTCTTGTTGATCGCGCCGGCGAGCTTTCTCAGCGCCTGTGACATCAGACGCGCCTGTAAGCCGACGTGGCTGTCGCCCATCTCTCCCTCGATCTCTGCCTTCGGCACGAGCGCGGCGACAGAGTCGATGACGATGACGTCGATCGCGCCGGAGCGGATCAGCGCTTCGGCGATCTCGAGCGCATCCTCGCCGGTGTCGGGCTGAGAAACCAGGAGGGAGTCGACGTCTACGCCGACAGCGGCGGCATAAACGGGGTCGAGCGCATGCTCAACGTCGATGAACGCGACGTTGCCGCCGTCCTTCTGACCCTCTGCGATACAGTGCAGGGAGAGGGTGGTCTTACCGGAGGATTCCGGTCCGTAGATCTCGACGATTCTGCCGCGGGGCAGACCGCCGATACCCAGCGCGATATCCAGACTCAGCGAGCCGGTGGATACATGTCCGACGTTCATGTGAGTGTTCTGACCGAGCTTCATGACAGCGCCCTTGCCGAACTGTTTTTCGATCTGTGATAAGGCGGTTTCAAGCGCCTTGTTCTTATCTAACGCCATAGTGATGATCTCCTTTTGGTTCTGTTTTTGACAGTAATATTATACCATATCGAAGTCGAATAATCAAGGAAAATTCGAACAAAATTTCTATTCGCCTCCCTTTGGTAAAGGGAGGGGGACCGCGTCAGCGGTGGTAGGATTGCAGTATTGAACGACCGAAGGGAGATACCGGAATAATAATGGTTGTTCCCTTCGCTCCGATACTACTCCTCCGTTCCGGTTACTTAAGCTCGATCTTACCCTTTTCCAAAGGAAAGCAGGGTTGCCGTCACGGCGCGCTGGGCGCCTTGGATATCGAGATAGCTTCTGATGCTGTCGAAGCCCTGTTCTCTGAGCATTTCGGCGATTCTGTCAAATTGTCCCTCGCCGATCTCAAAGGCGATGATACCGCCCTGTTTGAGCTTCCTTGTCCACAGCCCGAGGATCGCTTCATAAAAGGTATAGCCGTCCTCGCCGCCGTCGAGCGCGAGCCGCGGCTCATACTGCACCTCGGATTGCAGCTCGGCGATCTCCGCCGAACGGATGTAGGGCGGGTTCGAGATGATCATGTCGAGGGTACCGTCGCCGAATTCGTCGGCACAGTCGCACAGATCGGCATGGATCGTGCGGATATCCGCGTGATGCTTTGAGACGTTTTTCGCGAGATAGTCAAAGGCGACGCCGCTTTTCTCTACCGCAGCTACCGTCGCGTCGGGACGCTCGGACTTCACGGTGACCGCGATGATGCCCGATCCCGAACACAGGTCGACAACGTGGGGAGAGGGGAGAGGCTGCAGCAGCCTGAGCGCCGCGCGCGTGACCACCTCGGTGTCGTCGCGCGGGATCAGCACGCCCTCGCCGATAAGATAATCGCGCCCCATAAAGCTCCATGAACCGATAACATACTGGATCGGCTCACCGCTTGCTCTGCGGCGCGCGAGGTCTATTGCTTTTTCAGCTATCCGATCGCCGATGGCTTCCTCCCCGCGGGTCATGATGTCGATCCGCGTATAGCCCAGTAAATCGAGGATACAGAGCGCGTCGCCCGAAGGATTGTCGACGCCCGCGCGGGTGAGGATGCTTTTCAGCGAATTATTTAACGCAAGAACAGTCATTGACGATATCCGAGCCGTCGTCGGGGATGACCGCCGTCATCGCGGCGATCGCACATTCGATCATCTCGTCGTCCGGCTCGCGGGTAGTGATCCTCTGCGCCCAGAGTCCGGGGGTAGCGAGGATGCGGGTGAGCTTGTTGTCGTGCTTGCCGCACAGCTTGATGAACTCATAGCCCAGTCCGACCATGATGGGGACGAGCAGAAGTCGGAGGACGGGTCTGAGGATCGGGATACCGGGGAAGGTCGGGATGAACAGACCGACAAAGATGCTGACGATCAGGGTAACAACTAAGAACGAGGTACCGCAGCGGGGATGGAAGCGTGTCTGCTTTCTGACGTTCTCGACGGTCAGCTCCTCGTCGTTTTCATAGCAAAAAATGGTTTTATGCTCCGCACCGTGATACTTGAACACGCGCTTCATGTCCTCCATGCGCGAGATGAGCAGCATGTAGCTGAGAAACAGCGCGATCTTCAAAACGCCCTCAAAGGCGGATTGCAGCAGGCGGGTGGAGGACTCGCTCCACGAGCCGATGTGCGGTTTGATCAGCCATGTGAACAGCATGCTCGGCAGGACGATGAACAGTCCGATCGCGAGCGCGACGCCGAGGACGGTGGCGATGACCATGATGATGTTCATCAGCTTGTCACCGAGCTTCTCGTCGAGCCATTTTTCGAACTTGGAGGGTTCTTCCTCCTCGACCAGTCCCGCCTCCATCGCCTTGTCGGCGGAGAGTCCGAGCGCCTTGTAGGAAAGGCGCATGCTGTCGATCATGCCGAACACGCCGCGGATGATCGGGATGCGGAAGAATTTGGAGCGGGAGGAGAAGGTCTTGACCTCGATGTCCTCGGTGTAGATGGTGTCCTTATCGACTCTGCAAGCGACGGTGGTGCGCTTGGGACCGCGCATCATGATGCCCTCGATCAGCGCGGAGCCGCCGATGGAGGTGATACGCTTCTGCTGCTTGGCAGCGGTTTTTTTATCTTGTTTTTTCATAGAATACCTTCTTTCGGATGACCGTGTGTCATCCGTCTGTTGATCTGAGATCACTTTTTCTTTTGGGTCTGAACCTCTGTCGGGAGCGCTTCCTCGACGGCGTCGTCGCTGTCGAGCATCGCCGCCTCGTTGTAGATCGGCAGGGTGATAGTGACGGTGGTGCCGACTTCGGGCGAGCTTTCGATATCCAGCGTACCCTTGTGCATCTTGATGATCTCGTCGGCGACCGCCAGCCCGATGCCCGAGCCGTTGATCTTCTGGTTCGCCTTGTAGAATTTATCCTTGACCTTGGGCAGGTCCTCGGGGTTGATGCCGCAGCCGTTGTCGGCGACGACGATCTTGATGGTGTTTTCCTTATAGTCGCGGTATACCTGCACGCCGATCATACCGCCCTCGGGGGTATATTTCAGCGCGTTGTCGATGACGTTGAGGAACACCTGCTTTAAGCGGTTGTGGTCGCCGTAGATGATGGGCATCTCCTCGGGATCGTCATATAAGAGGTGCTTGCCCTCCGAGAGGGCGCGTTCCTTGAGCATATAGACCGCCTCGTCGATCTCGGCGAGGATGTCCATGCGCTCCATCTGCATGGTGAGTCGACCGGACTGGAGCTTCGAGAAGTCGAGCAGCTCCTCGACCAGCGAGGTCAGGCGGGAGCTTTCCTTGACGATGACGCTCATGCCCTTCTCGAGGGTGATGCGGTCGGGAACGCCGTACTGCATGGTCTCCGCCCAGCCCTTGATCGCTGTCAGCGGGGTCCTCAGCTCGTGGGATACACGGCTGATGAAGTCGTTCTTGAGCTTTTCGCTCGCGTCCAGCTCCTGCGCCATCTCGTTGATGCTGTCGCACAGATCGCCGATCTCGTCGTCATACATCTTGTCGATCTTCGCGGAGAAATCTCCCTGAGCAATCCGCTTGGAGGTCTCGCTCATTGCGCGGACGGGCTTGACTATTGAACGGATGAAATAGTTGCCCGAGAGCGCGACGACAACGATGATGATCAGTCCGACGACCGAGGCGATGAGGGTGTAGAGAAAGACGCGGAAGTCAGCGTTCCTCAGCGACGATACATAACGCACCGCGCCCACTACGTCGCCCTGTTCGTTTTTGATCGCGCGGGTGACCGCCATGATCTTTTCGCCCGACGAGAGCTTTCCGTTGTATTTTGCGAAGCCGTCGGAGCTTTGGATCGCCTCGCGGTAATCCGGCATGGAGGAAGCGTCGCCGGTGGTGAATCCGGTCGAGGTCTGGACGACGCGACCCGCTGAGTTGATGACCTGTACCTCCATCTCGTCCTTATAACCGAAGCCCGAGGCATAGGCGGACGCAGCGTCGACGAAATCGGTCGTGCTGTAGGAGATATAGTCGGGGAAGACCGAGTCGAGCTCCTCACAACGTCCGGTGAGGGCGTTCTCGACGGTGGAATAGGAGAGGGAGCGGACAGAAACCGAAAGACAGACTACCAGCAGGATGATGATCGCCAGCACAACACCGAAGGTGTTGATGAGCCAGCGCTTGGTAATGCCCTTGAACAAATTCTGTCACTCCTTTCGTTTAGTCGGTGGTTGGTGGTTGGTGGTTGACGGCTATATGAATCGGGTGCGGGTGTCCCGCCGATAACTGTTCACTGTCAACTGTTCACTGTCAACTGCGGACTATGTCCGCTTATGCGTCCCATTTATAGCCGAGACCCCATACTGTCACGATGTACTTGGGGTTGGACGGCTCGTCCTCGACTTTCATTCTCAGACGGCGGATATTGACGTCGACGATCTTTTCCTCGCCGACATATGCCTCGCCCCAAACGTGGTTGAGGATATCGGTTCTGTCGAGAGCGACGCCGGGGTTCGAGAAGAAATATTCCATGATCTGGAACTCGACCTGGGTCAGCTCGATCATCTTTCCGTTCTTCATGAGGGCGCGGTTTCTGAGGTTGAGGGTGAAGATACCGCTCTTTAACTCCTCGTTGAAGTTGTTTTCATTTCTTTGCTCGGAGAGCGATACGCGGCGATAGAGCGAGTCTACGCGGGCGGTCAGCTCCGAGGGAGAGAAGGGCTTGGTGATATAGTCGTCTGCGCCGAGCATCAGACCGGTGACCTTGTCCATCTCCTGGGTGCGGGCGGAGAGCATGATGATGCCGATGCCCGAGTTCTTGTTTCTCAGTTCCTTGCAGACCTGCAGACCGTCGATGCCGGGCATCATGATGTCGAGGATCGCAACGTCAAAGTCGCCGCTGTGTTCCTCATATTTCTGCAGCGCCATTTCGCCGCTGTCGGCTTCGACTACCTCGTAGCCGGCGCGTCTGAGATTGATGACCACAAAGTCGCGGATGGCGGCTTCGTCTTCACATACTAAGATTTTTTTCATAAAAATAACCTCCGTTCAAGTTATATTCATTTATTATTGATTGATGAGGGAAAGTCGGTCTGCCGATCATCCGGCGGACGGACCCTCAAGGATAACAAAGTTGTTGGTGACCTCGTCGTCGGTGTAGCCGTAGAAGCCCTCCTGTGAGTCGATCACATAGGTGTAGACATAGGCGCTGTTTCTGCCTGCGATCGCTTCGGGAACGCTGTTCTCGTCAAAGCCGCTTCTGTCATAGCGCTTGATCGTCATGAGCTTTGTGGTGCGCTCGGGCGTGCTGCCCTTGTACTCCCACAGATAGACCGACATTGAATTCTCGCCGGTGTAGCGGGCAGTGACGATGTCCGCATGCTCGGGGGCGAGGTTGAGGATGAAGCCCAGTCGGTCACAGAGGATGGCGGATTGCTTGGTCACGAGCGCGAGCTGCGCATAGTTGTAGCTGCACCAGTCGATGCGGTCGCACACGGACGCGCTGTCCTCGTTCGACGAGAAATCCATCTTGTTACACAGCGGGATCTCGATGATGTCGTCGCGGTCGATGTCCGCCGAGGCGATCGCCGATGCGCGCTTGGTCTTGTTATAGCTTGAGCCGACATACAGTGGATTGACCAGCCCCGGGGCATTGTAGTCGTAACAGATGATCTGGGTCGAGTAGTTGCCGTCGAGGTCTCTGGCGTCGATCACCGCGCCGACTGTCTCGCTGCTGATCTTGCCGTAGAGCAGATTGACGTATTCTCTGGTGTCGGACGCGATCTCACACGAGGCGATCTCCGAGAGTTCGCCGTCGTCGGCGGTGAAGAGCCGCGCGGTCGGGAGATTCTCTCCGTCGGCGAGCGCGAGCGTCAACAGGTCGTCGCGGCCGTTGCTGTCCATATCGCCGATCAGGTGATCGGCACAGGCGTTGACGTAGTCCTTCTGAGCGGTCTTGCCGTCGGATGAGAGGATTGCGATCGTTTGGAACTCGGCGGCGGAGCCTTTGCAGCTGACGATGACCTCGGAGGTGCCGTCGCCGTACAGGTCGGCGAACTCGACGCGCTCGAGCCGCGGCGACGGTACCGCGCCCTCGGTGATCAGCCGATAGCTGTCGCCGTCCTTGCCCGCGATCAGGATCCTGACGGATTCGCTGTCGGGGGTGTACATCGCGACGCCTTCGTCCACGCCGTCGCCGGTGAGGTCCTTGAAGATCACCGAGCTTTTGTACTCACCCTTTTCGGGATAGACCATCTCGTAGCTTTTGCCGACGCTGTTTCGGATGAGCTGCTGGATCTCAGCCTGATCGCCCTCGGCGTTCGGCGGGGTGAGGATGTCGGGACCGTTGAGGCTCAGCCCGCTGCAGCCGCTGAGCAGCAGACACAGAACAGCCGCGCAAGCTGCGACGCGGTGTTTTTTCATGCTAAGCCTCCTTATCGGAATAATGGGTAACGAGGCAGGTCAGACCTTCGCCTCGAGGTACTTGATGGGGATGCCCTCGTCAGAGAACATTTTCTCATGCTCGGTGACGATGTTGCCTGTCACCGGACTGTTGTGCAGATCGCGGGTGATGTAGGTGATCTCATAGCCCGCTGTGTGGAAGTATTCCAGACTGTCGTTGAACAGTCCGTCGTCGTCTGTCTTGAAGAAGATCTTCGCGTCGGGGGTCAAAAAGCGCTTATACATCATAAGCTTCTTCGGATAGGTCAGGCGGCGCTTGTTGTGCTTGAGGCGCGGCCATGGGTTACAGAAGTTGATGTACATGGTGCCGATGCCGTCCTCGGGCGCAATCACCAGGTCGAGCTGTTCGACGTTGAAGCGCACCAGCGCGATGTTGGTCGGGCTGTGACCGCTCGGCTCAAAGATCTTTTCGATGTTGCGTCTGCCTACGCCGAGCATATCGTTCTTGATATCCACGGCGATGAAATTCGTGTCGGGATCTCTCAGCGCTTTCTCGGCGATGAAGGTGCATTTGCCGCAGCCGATCTCCAGCTCGATGGGGCGATCGTTGCCGAAGAATTCGCGCCAGCGTCCCCGCCGGCTCTCGGGATCCTGCACATAATAGCGACATTCCCTCAGCTCCGGTTCCGCCCATTTCTTTTTTCTGATCCTCATAAACGTTCAAACCCTCGCCATGCGCGCCGGATGTACTTCCCGACTGGAAAAATACATACTGACACATTATCTAGTAATACACACTACATTATTATAACAAATGGTTGTGTTTTTTGCAATCGTTTTTTTACATATATAATGCAAAAATTTACAAGATCCGCCGAAAAAATGAAAAAGATGATACGATCAGCCGTTTTCCGCGCAACGAAATCGTCATTTTTGTAGCACTTTCAAAATAATACTAAGTAGCAATAAAACACTTTAATATCTATTGCGGAGAATTCCGCATAACTGCGTTGTCAGTCTTGACAGGCGCCAGCCTGCCTGCGCCCTCCGCCTTGTTATGCGAAATTCTCCG
>JAFSRK010000053.1 GCA_017446165.1 Ruminococcus sp. | reverse complement strand
GGATTTTTTTGCGGGACGGTTGACGAGGTTTGTCCGATGGGATATAATGAGCTTATACTAAGTAGCAATAAAGCACTTTAATATCTATTGCGGAGAATTCCGCATAACTGCGTTGTCAGTCTTGACAGGCGCCAGCCTGCCTGCGCCTTCCGCCTTGTTATGCGAAATTCTCCGCTAATATCTTTTTAAAGCTTTTTATTGCTACTTAGTATGATTCTCTTGTTGCTCCGGATGGGACCGAAACATGGTATACATCATCCAAAACCAATCATTCCTCATTCCCGATTCCTAATTCCTCATTTCAATTGCCTTTTCCTATTGATTTATCCCCGATTTTATTGTAAAATATAGGGTAAGCGACCGCCGTCGGACGGCGATCGACCCTCAATCAAAAACCATCAGAACGGAGAATACACATGAAAAGATTACTCGCTATCATCCTTGCGGCAGTCCTGATGCTTTCCCTCACCGCCTGCGGCGCAGCGTCCAACGCGATCAAGAACGCGACCTCCGACGAAGCGGCAAAGGAAATCAAGCCCGACAAGTTCTCCAAGGACTTCCAGGGTCTGCAGGACTATCTGCTCGAGAAAGGCTACATCTACGGCAAGGACGGCAACGACAACTCGCTCAAATCCGACATCTACTATGACATCATCGGCGCGAACGACGGCGTCCGCTACACCTTCACCGACGGCAGATCCTTCGTCGAGTTCTACGACTACAGCGGCGAGCAGAACGACACCGCCAAGAAGATCATCGAGGACATCAAGGACGACGGCAAGTTCCAGACCGTCGAGAACCTCTACAACCTGACCGGCGTGCTCTCAGGGAGCGGCAAGTATGTCCTCGCCTACAACCCCTCGAACGCCAACAAGATCTACGAAAAGATCGCCGACGAGATGGAGAACTGGTGATCTGACATTCATCTGACAACCGAATCAAACTAAATTATTTTGGAGGTAAGACATGAAGACAAAAAATTTAGTTTTATGCGCGGTATGCGCGGCGCTCACCTGTGTGCTTGCACCGCTGTCCATTCCGATCACCGGCATGGTGCCGATCACCCTCGCGACCTTTGCGGTGATGCTCTCGGGCGTCCTGCTCGGCGGACGACTCGGCGCGCTCAGCCAGGTGATCTACCTGATCATCGGCGCAGTCGGCGTTCCGGTATGCGCGGGCTTCACCCCCGCTCTGCCGAAGCTGCTCGGACCTACCGGCGGCTATCTGGTCGGCTACATCCCGCTCGCGTTCATCTGCGGCGCGATCTACAGCCGTTGGGGACGCAGCGCCCGCGGCGTGAAGAAATACGCCGTGATGCTCGGCGGCATGATCGCCGGCACCGCTGTTCTCTACGCATTCGGCACCGCATGGTTCTGCATTCTGAACCACGTCGGCGTGATCTACGCGCTGACCATCTGTGTCGTACCGTTCTTGATCGGCGACGCCTTGAAGATGGCGGTCGTCGCGATCCTTGTCCCGGTACTCGAGAAGGCGATCGCCAAGATCCCCGATCACACTCTGTGGGCAAAAGCCGAAAAAGCCGAAAAGTAATCAAGACAAATCTCACGGTATCTCAAACAATACCGTGAGATTTTTTCGTAGGGGCATTCCTCAACCGGAGACGGCACCTCTCCTTAGGAGAGATCACCCCTCCCCGACGGATTGAACCGATGCCGTGATAACGACGTAGGGGCGGATGCCCACATCCGCCCGTGGTAGAAACATTTCACCCCTATCTGCGGTTGCATATATCATCAACGCCCGTCATTCCGCGGGCGACCAATGAGATCTCCCTTAAGGGGAGGTGTCGCGAAACGACAGAGGGGTGCCGTCTCCGGCTGAGGAACGCCCCTACGTCAATTCCGGGATGTTAATTTTTTCCGTAGACAAGAAAATCAACGTCCCTGCTAGGTCGAAAATCATTTGATTTTCGATCGGGAGCACCAAGGCACTCCCCTACATAGCGCATGGTGTCGCGCATCGTCCACTAAAAAACGCGCTCCCGGTTGGAAGCGCGTTATCTTTATCTCGTTATCAGAAATCAAAGGAGTCGGGGGATTCCTCTGCAGCGACAGGAGCCTCAGTCACGGCTGAAACCTCAGCCTCCTGCAGCTTTGCCTGCTCTGCGGCGATCATTTCCTCCAGCTCGGGAGAAGCCTCTGCGGCGTCCTCGACCTTCGCCTGTTCCTCGGCGATGATCTGCTCGACCTCGGCGTCGCCCTCGGTGTCGAACTTCTCGACAACATCGTCAACGGTATCGGTAGCCTTGTTCTTCAGACCGCCGGCGATATCCTTCGCCTTTTCCACGCCCTGAGCGGCGAGGTCCTTCGCCTTCTGACCCAGCTCTGCGCCCTTTTCCTTGGCGGCTTTCGCTGAGTTCGAAGCCTTCTCGGCGATGATCTTCTTGAGCTTGTCGGCGTTCTCGGAGCGGATCTTGGTCTCGTTCTGGAGGTTCAGCAGCTCCATGTATTTCAGCGAAGCCTTGCTGATGCGCTCGGACGAGGCGTCGATCACGGCACAGATCGCCTCGTTCTCGGGGGACGCGCCCTCTCTGAGATTCTCATAGAAGAAACGACCCAGCTCGATGAACGCCTGATCTCTGGTCGCGGAATCGGTCTTGATCAGCTTTTTGATGTGATTGAGCTGACCTCTGATGCGATTCTTCTCAGCGATCGAAGCGGCAAGCTCGGATACGGTATCTACGGTGAAGTTCACGCCGGTTTTGATGTTTTCCTTAATATCCATGATGATTCCTCCTGATTATAACTATACATATATATTATCGCAGAAAAGCACACGAAAATCAATAACTATTTGTAAATGTGTGATAAATAATTTGCATTTGGCAAAAAATGTGGTATTATACTGTTGAGTGATCAGTGATCCAAGTGTAACCGGAGGTTCTTATGTCCAACGTTATCTCCAAAGAAGTGAGCTGCCCGAAGTGTTCCCACACCTCATCGGCTCATCTGTATATCAGCATCAACGCGACCAACGATCCGGGATTCCGCGACGACCTGCTCTCGGGCAAGCTGCTCGACTACACCTGTCCGAACTGCGGATTCCACGGCCGCTACACCTATCCGCTTCTGTATAACGATATGAAGCGCCGTTTCATGGTATACCTGATCCCCGAGATCGATCGCTTTCAGCTCGAGGACAGGACCCTCGAGAACGATTACCGAAACCTCAAGGGCATCCGCAAGCGCATCACGGCGGACTTCAACTCCTTCAAGGAGAAGGTGTTCATCTTCGAGTCGGGGCTTGACGACATGGCGGTCGAGCTGACCAAATACGCCATCGCCGCGATGGTCGCGAAGAAGCAGGATCTCAGCCGTATTTCGGACGGTTACCTCTCGATGTACAACCGCGAGACCAACACCATCGGCTTCACCTACTTCCTCGGCGAGAACAACGAGCCGTTCGTCCAGTCGGCGCGGCTCGAGATCTACCGCAAGAGCCTGAAGATCGTCGACGCGATCTGCGGGAACGACAAGAAGCTTTCGGGATTTATCAAGATCGACCGCGAGTGGGCGGAGAACACCCTCTTCCGTTACAAGCGGATCAAATCGAACGGCTGATAACTGCCGTAATACCGTTTTTTTGACAAACTGTAAGCCCTTCCGAACGAGTCGGAAGGGCTTTGTTTCGTTCAAATATCAGATGCACGCTGCGCCGATGATACCCGCGTCGTTGCCGAGCGTCGCGACACAGACCTTGGTCTGCTTGTCGTTGTGCTTGGTGAAGCGGTCGCGCTCGATGATCGTGCGCAGGGGAGCGAGCAGGGTCTCGCCCTGGTTGGCGATACCACCGCCGATGCACAGCACATCGGGCTGGAAGATGTTGATGACGTTGATCAGACCCGTCGCGAGGTATTCGATGTACTGCTCGACGACCGCGCGGCCGGTGTTGTCACCCGCCTTCATCGCGTCGAAAGCGGTTCTGCCGGAGACCTGCTCGATGTCGCCCTCAACAGCGCTGAGCATGTAGGAGAACTCGGCTTTCTCATTCTTGATCGCATCCTTGGTCATGCGGATCAGCGCGGTCGCGGAGGCATATGCCTCCCAACAGCCCTTTCTGCCGCAGCCGCATTCGATGCCGTCCTTGACGATGACCATGTGACCCAGCTCCGCGCCGGCATAGTTCGAGCCGGAGTAGATCTTTCCGTCGATGATGATGCCGCCGCCGACGCCGGTACCCAGCGTGATGGCGACCGCGTTCTTTGAGCCTTTTGCGGAGCCTGCGAGGAACTCGCCGAGCGCCGCGGCGTTCGCGTCGTTCTCGACCTTGGTGTACTTGTGCAGGCGTTCCTCCATCATCTTGGCGACCTCCCAGTTCTGGAAGAACAGGTTGGGAGAGGTCTCGATGATACGGGTCTCGGGATTGACCGCGCCGGGTACGCCGATACCGATGTAGTCAACGTCATCCATCTTGACCTTCGCCTTCTTCAAGGCCTCCTTGACGACAGCCGCCATGGAGTCACAGATCTCGGACTCGGGACGCGGAACAGCGGTTTTGCACTCCGCTTTAGCGATGATATTATATTCGTTGTCGACGACGCCCGCTACGATGTTGGTGCCGCCTAAATCAATACCTACTCTGTACATGGTTGACCTCCGTATCATACATTATTAAGTTAAGTATAACATAACGGAAAGTAAGAAAAAAGGCTTTTGGACAAAATGGATGTAGAAAATGAACGCCTCTTGTTGTTGAAAATAACAACTAAAAATTGTAGGGGAGGGTCTTGACCCTCCCGTTCGCGGAGCGAAACCACATTGGGCGTTGATGATATCTGTAACCACAGATAGGAACGATACGCTCCTGCCGCGGGACGATGTAGGCATCGTCCCCCACGGATTAATCAAACGTTGTCGCGACGGTGTAGGGGCGGATTCCTCTGCCGGAGACGGCTCCCCTCTGTCATCCTTTGGATGACACCTCCCCTTAGGGGAGATCTCCCTCATCCGCCCGCAGAATGACGGGCGCGGATGAAATCCGTAACCGCAGATAGGGTTGACGCGTTCCTATCAGCGGGCGACACCGGTCGCCCCTACGACAGCCGGCATATCATCCAGTAAAGTTATCTGCAGTAGCTCTCAGCCAATCAGCGTTCGCTTTTAGCTCCGCTTCTTGGGAGAGCCTTGCATGGGTGCTGTTAGCCAAATCATAGATTTGGACAGCACCTCAAAAACGCGT
>JAFSRK010000052.1 GCA_017446165.1 Ruminococcus sp. | reverse complement strand
TGCCGGCGGTCGGTGATAACGGTGACCGTTCCGGTGTTTTGTTTTTCACCGCGGCGTTCTTCGATATACTGTCCCTCGAACAGCGTTTCATAGCCGACAGCGACAGCGTCATCGGGCGGAGAAAGGGTGACAAAGCTCAGCTCTTTGAGTGTGATACCGACACTTTGCGCGTTGTCGGACTGCCACTCTGTCGGCGTTTGAGTATTGTCCGCGACCACCGTTTCGATGCTCTGCGGCAGTGCGCTCGTCGGCTCGGAATCTTCGACAAAGGGCGGCGTGATATCGCTGATGCTCGGCAAAACCTCAGTCGGCGCCTGCGTCGGCATATCGGGGCTTTGGGTATCTGTGGGACGGGTCTGTGAGGGTGCGCCGTTCCCGCTGTCAAGCAACTTCTCGACCGCGTTGTCGATCTGAGCTGCCGACGCCTTGACCGCTTCTTCGGTCGCTCCGCTGACGGCGTTGATGAAATACGCCTCAACGGTATCCCCCGCGCTCAGGCGAACAAGATAGATCAGTCGCCCACGATAAACACTGTATGCGGACGACACATCCGTCAGCTCATCCTCCCGCAGACTGCTTTGCTTCAAGGCTTTTGCGACCGCTTCATCAAAGCCGATGTAGGCTGACTGAGACGGCGTACCCGTGACGGTTATGTCCGAGTGTTGCCGATCGGAACCGGAAAGCAGGATACACAGCTCGTTGACGGACAGGCTTTTCAGCTCCGCGGTTTTCATGGACGTATCTTCGGCGGAAAGGATATCGCACAACACCGTTTTCGGATCGGAATCCTCACAGGGGATCGTGACGACACAGCCGTCCAGTCCGTTTTTGTCAAACGCCTCAACAACCGCCCCGGTGATGGCGTCGCTTTCGCTGACGATCCCGCCGGACAAGCCGATGATCAGCGAATTTTCCTTTTCGGTCACTGCATGCTTAGCGATCATATCCTCTGTGATACAACCGACGGCGTCTTCATATGACTGTCCGACCAGCTCGCTGAACCGTCCGGCTGACAAAACCCTTCTCCGCGAATTCAGCGTGATCGTCAAGCTCTCGCCGCTCTCCAGATAAATCGACGACGACGGCGCGATATATACCCCGTAGATCACAGCCGCGCCGAGAACGATCAGCATAACAGCGGCGGCGATCCACAGAGAACGCCGCGGTATGCGACGACTCTCAGCCTTTTGCAAGGGGATTGCACGCGCCTTTTCAATCAGAACGGGAGGTACCGTCAGGTTTTCGATTGTATGAAAATTAACCCTGCGCATTATCGTCACCTCCGTAGATTGCTTTGAGCCGTTGTCTGCCGCGCTTCAAAAGCGATTTGACGGTATTGGCATTTTTTGAGAGAACAGAAGCGATCTCGTCGACCTTATACCGCTCGATATAGTAGAGGTACAAAACCTCGCGATACTTTGGCTCGACCCGCATGAGCGCCCAGCTGATATCGCTGAGATCATCCGGGCTTTGGTAAGGTATATCGCGCACCTCGTCCAAGGAGATTAGGCGGCGGTTATCACGCAGATGCTTTTTGCTCTCGTTGATCGCAACACGCAGCAGCCACGCCTTCAGATGGTTTTCGTCAGAAAAATCAGGCGCTTTCCGGTATAGCTTGAGGAAGGTATTCTGAAAGCAGTCATCCGCGTCTGAGGGATTGCCCAGTCGGACGATACACGCGGTCAACACCGATTTGGCATACTTCTGCACAGCCTCGTCGAAGCTCAGCCCCGCGTAGCGTTTCTCTGCCATCATCCTGCCCCCTTCATTATATAAATCCATGAAACCGCTGTTTGGTTGCAGCGATTTTTCTCAGTATACCATAGCAAATCCCTTCCGCCAACCGCAGATCATCGCCGTTTTCACATAACATTCCGAGTCCGTTCATAATTTGTTCATAAATTCAACATTTTTATCACACACAGCGTCCGTATACTGTAACCATCGAAAGAAAACACGGGCAACCGAAAACGAAAGGAGAGCTGAACATGGCTTTCACATATATCTTCAAAAGAGTCGAAAAAAAATACATGCTCACACAGGAGCAGTACGAATACCTGATGGAGCGGCTCGCGCCTCACATGCACCCCGACCGCTTCTATGAGAGCGACATCCGCAACATCTACTTCGACAACACCGACGACGAGCTGATCGAGACCTCTCTGACCAAACCCGCCTACAAGGAGAAGCTCAGGCTCCGCTCCTACGGCGCTCCCGAAGCCGACAGCCTCGTGTTCTTTGAGATCAAGAAGAAGTACCAGGGCGTCGTCTACAAGCGCAGGATCTCGATGACCCGCGACGAAGCCTACCGCTACATTGAGTCGGGCGAGCTGCCCGAGAATCTGGTCGGCAACATCCCGGTCGAGATCGACTACATGATCCGCCGCTACCGACTCTTCCCCAAGGCATACATCGGCTACCACCGCATCGCGCTGGTCGGCAACAACGATCCCCAGCTGAGGATCACCTTCGACGACGAGATCACCTCGCGCTACAACGACATCCGACTTGAGAGCGAGGAAAAGGGCGAGCAGCTGCTCCCCGAGAACGCCCATCTCATGGAGATCAAGATTCCCGGCGCAATGCCGCTTTGGCTGGCACACGTTCTCTCGGAAAAGGGCATCTACCCCCAGTCGTTCTCCAAGTTCGGCACCGCTCACATCCGCAGAAAACAGCAGTTCCTCTATAATCAGAAGCGCTACAAGATGGCAGCGGGCTTTTGAAGGAACCTCGGCAAACACCCCGAAAAACGCAGGATCACAGGCTATAAATATTACAGTTTAATCAAATAATTTGTTCATCACAGGAGGCAGAACACCATGACATTCGATACCATTTTCACAGGCGACAACATCACCCTTGTACAGGGACTCATCGCGGCGGGAGTCGCGCTCGGACTGGGACTGATCTCAGCCCTCGTATACATGTTCAAGAGCTACTGCTCAAAGAGCTTCGCCGTCACCCTCACCATCATCCCCGCCATCGTCGCGATGCTGATCATGATGGTCAACGGACTCTCGGCAGGCGCAGGCATCGCGGTACTCGGCGTATTCTCGCTGGTGCGTTTCCGCTCACAGCCGGGATCCTCGCGTGAGCTGCTCGCGATCATGCTCAGTATGGCGATCGGACTCGCCTGCGGCGGCGGCTACGTCACCTTCGCGGTATTCGCGGCAGTCATCGTTTGGATCGTTTGGATGGTGCTTTTCGCCACTCCCTTCGGCAGCACCACCAAGAAAGAGCTGAAGATCGACATCCCCGAGAACCTCGACTATGAGGGTCTGTTCGACGATATCTTCAACGAGTACACCACCCGTCAGGAGCTGGTCGCGGTCAAGACCGTACAGATGGGCAGCGTCTATGAGCTGCGCTATCAGGTCACCTTCAAGCGCGGCAAAAAGGAAAAGGATTTCCTCGACGCCCTCAGAGCGCGCAACGGCAACCTGCCCCTGCAGGTCGGCAGAGTATCCACCGTCACCGAGCTGTAACCACGCTTTCTTCATTGTATTAATGTCCCTCACCCGGGCGTTAATAAAAATGCTCCTTATAGGAAGGCCCCGCACGGATTCATTCCGCCGTGCGGGGTTCTTTCTGTTATCATATCATGCTTTTCGCGTTTTGATGGTATTGACCGCCGTGTCAAGCGGGAATGCTGCGAGATAAAGCCGGATCATCGTCACATCGTATACGGTCACACTGCCGTCTTCATCGGCGTCAGCCGCCTCCGCGTCGAACGAAGCTACCGTGTACACGGCGAGCTTGCGCTGGATCGCGGTCGCGTCGAGAATATCGACTCTTCCGTCACCGTTGGCGTCGCCGACAAGATACTCCTCCGGCTCGCCGAAGGTTTCCTCGAGCCACGCCGCGCGGTCGGCGCACCAGCTCTTAAAGAACGCGAGGTTCTCGTCATAGGTGGAAAACGGCTGTTTGTTGAGGTTCGCATAATGGGTGAAGCGCCATCCGGCGGTGGTGAAGTTACGGTCGATCGCGCCTTTGTGTTCCTGATAGAGCCTGTCGATCATCCCGCCCTGTGCGCCGATGTCGTGAAAGCAGTCGGCGTGGTCGCGGTACACCGTTTTCACCCTGTCCGTGAACCAATCATACTGACACAGCCATTTGTAGAAGTGCATCGTGTTGCAGTACAGCCCGTCGGTCTTGGCGGCTTCGACGTATGCCGCGGAGGCGTTCGTATCCATATTGCCCATCGAGAGATCATAGTCCCATGCGGGACCGGCGTACAGCTTTCCGCCCTTGTAATAGAAGAACACGGAGCTGTAGTCAAAGTCGACCGTCTTGACGAATTCGTTGAGCAGATAGTATTCGGCAAAGGAATCGAGATCGACCTTCTCCTCGATCCGATCTCGGTCGCCGCTCTTGAGCCTGTTCACGATATCGTCCATCGTGCTTTGGATATACGCGAGCTGTTCCTCGGAGGGTTCCTTCGGCTCGCTGCACACAAAGCGGATCCCGTTCGTCGTGAAGTAGGTCGCGTCGGCTTCGACGCGGTTGCGCTCGCGCTCGATCATGAAGTCGTTCATGCCGTCGTTGCTCTCGATGTCGATATCGACGCGCTCCTTGCCCTCCTGGATCGGCTCGAGCAGGCTGTAACAGCCGCGATAGCTGCCGTCGACCCACACCTCAACGATCCGCTGCTGTGAGGTAAAGTCGAGTCCGAGTTCAGCCGCCGTATGAATCCCGACATAGTTGCGCAGCAGGGTGGGATCGAACATGCTCGCGACCAGAGCCCACTTCTTCGCCTTGCCCATGCCGAGGACATTTTGTTTGCTGTCGAATTTGAAGGTATAGGATTTCTTGTTGAGGCGTGAGGTGCTGTTGCCTCTGATCTTCACGCTCGCCTGACCGCCGAGGGTCGCGCCGTCCGTATCGGTCACGGTCACGGTCGCGCCGACATAGCCGTCCTCCTTTTGGAGCTTCAAGCCCTCGCCGCTGTCGGTGACGATCGTCACATGAGGGAATTCGGGTTTTTCGGTTGGTTCATCGCTCGCGGCGGCGACGCTCAGCCCGCCCGCGGATAGTGTTGTCAGAAGGATCACCGCGCACAAAACGGCGGCAAGAAAACGTTTCATAGCAACTCTCCTTTGTTGAGATAAGGTGCCTATAGATATCCCTATACTACCCAAATCGCACCCGAATGTAAACCTTTAATACAGCTTCGTAACTCCGGTTGCAAAATAGTAACCCATTTGCTCATGACGGGTCGCCGACCGATCGGACAGGTTTTTCCGACCGAAAAGAAAACCGCCGTCCAGACGGACAGCGGTTGTCGTTTACGGGTTAACAGATCGGATTAAGCCTTGCCGACGGAGCCGAAGATCTCCATCTTCTCCTTGACCTTTGCCTTGATCGCCTCGAAGCCGGGAGCGAGGAGCTTTCTGGGGTCGAAGCCCTTGCCTTGTCTGTCCTTGCCCTCTTCGATGTACTTGCGGGTAGCCTCGGCGAATACGAGCTGGCACTCGGTGTTGACGTTGATCTTGGAAACGCCCAGAGAGATCGCCTTCTTGATCATGTCGTCCGGAATACCTGTGCCGCCGTGGAGTACGAGCGGCATCGCACCGGTCTTCTCCTGGATCGCATCGAGAGTCTCAAAGGACAGACCCGGCCAGTTCTCGGGATAGACGCCGTGGATGTTGCCGATACCGGCTGCGAGCATGGTAACGCCCAGATCGGCGATCATCTTGCACTCGTCGGGATCGGCGCACTCGCCCATGCCGACAACGCCGTCTTCCTCGCCGCCGATGGAGCCGACCTCTGCCTCGATGGACAGACCCAGCTCGTCACAGATACCGACCAGCTCCTTGGTCTTCTCATAGTTCTCTTCGATCGGATAGTGAGAGCCGTCGAACATGATGGACGAGAAGCCCGCCTCGATGCACTTCTTGGCGCCCTCATAGGAGCCGTGATCAAGATGCAGCGCGACCGGAACGGTGATGCCGAGTTCCTCGATCATGCCCTTGACCATACCGACAACGGTCTTGTAACCGCACATATACTTGCCTGCGCCCTCGGAAACACCGAGGATAACCGGGGACTTGAGTTCCTCTGCGGTGAGCAGGATTGCCTTGGTCCACTCAAGGTTATTGATGTTGAACTGACCGACAGCATAGTGGCCGGCCTTTGCCTTTGTCAGCATTTCTTTTGCGTTAACTAATGGCATAAAGAATTCCTCCTTTTAATAATTTCAAATGAAATTATATTCATTCGCATATATTATAACATTGATTCCATGCCGAAGCAATACGCTAGAAGAAAATAAAGTCGGTTTTCTCGGGATTATTTGACTTGCGTTACAGGCGTATTCGTATTATAATAGGTGTGTTAGGCTCCCTTTGGTAAAGGGAGCTGTCAGCGGACACACTTGTCCGCTGACTGAGGGATTGCATTAATGTCGCGCGAGCGACCAACCGATTAATGAAATGGATAGAATACATAATAAATATATCGTAGACTTAGCAAAAGAACTGCGTAAGAATATGACAAAAGAAGAACGACATCTTTGGTATGATTTTTGCAAACCGTTCTGTCAAACGTATCAGTACAGGTTTACAAAACAAAAGATTATCGGCGGGTATATTGTCGATTTCTATTGTCCCAAAGCCAAGCTTGTTGTTGAGTTAGACGGA
>JAFSRK010000051.1 GCA_017446165.1 Ruminococcus sp. | reverse complement strand
TCCGACAAATGGGAGCTTCGTACCGTCTGGGGAGTAGGCTACAAGTTTGAAACGAAGGGCTAAGACGTCCGGCTTTCGGGTCAGACATACGCTGTTCCGAAAATATCTGCTGTTCAGCCTGACGATCCTCTTGATCAGCTTTATATCGCTGGGCGTGATGATGTATATTTTCGTCAACAGCTACTGGGAAAGAGAACAAAAGAATAATCTCGTCGCGACCGCCGCCAAGGTCGCCGAGCGCGTAGAGGATTCGTGGTCGAGCCTTTCGACCTTCGATATCGTCACCGGCAGAGGTGAGCTGTTGAAAAAGCCACTCGCCTTCATGACCGGCGACGTCGGCAGCGACATCCTCTTGGTCGATACACGCGGTCAGTGCCTCGACTGTACCGAGGGCAAGCGCTGTATCCACATCGAGCAAGACCTGCCGTCCTATGTGCTGGGCGAGACCGCCGACGGCGAGTTCTTCGAATCCGGCACGCTCGACGGCTACTACAGCGAGGACTACTACACCGCCGGCGTACCGGTCTTCATCGCGGACGAAGAGGGAAACAGCTCGATCACGGCATACTGCTATGTATTCGCCAAGGCGACCTTTGCCTCGGGACTGCCCTCGACCTTTATCAAGATCTTCCTGATCTCGGCGGGCATCACGCTGGTGCTGGTCATCCTGTTCGTCGCGGTGATGTCCTACCAGATGGTGCGACCGCTTCGACAGATGTCCGCCGCTGCGAAACGCCTCGCCGTAGGTGATTTCTCGGTGCGCGTCAACGTGCGGAGTGAGGACGAGATCGGCGAGCTTGCCAACGCGTTCAATAACATGGCTGACTCGCTCTCGGCGAGCGAGGGCATGCGCCGCACGTTCATTTCGAACGTGTCCCATGAGCTGAAGACCCCGATGACCTCCATCGCGGGCTTCATCGACGGCATCCTCGACGGCACCATCCCGCCCGAACGCCAAAAGCACTATATGGGCATCGTATCGAACGAGGTCAAGCGCCTGTCGCGCCTTGTCACCTCGATGCTCTCGCTGTCGCGCATCGACAACGGCGAGCTGAAGATCCACCCCGCGAACTTCGACCTCTTCTCCACCCTGATCTCGATCCTCGCGGGCTTTGAACAGAAGATCCTCGAGCGTAACCTCAGGATCACGGGACTCGAAAAGTTCCGCTCGATCCGGGTCTATGCCGATCCCGACCTGATGTACCAGGTCATCTATAACCTAATTGAAAACGCGGTCAAGTTCACCAACGAGGGCGGCTACATCGACTTCGGCGTCGAGGAGACCCGCTTTGATATCACGGTGATGATCACGAACTCCGGCGACGGCATCCCGCCCGAGGACATTCGCTTCATCTTTGACCGCTTTTATAAAACCGACCGCAGCCGCAGCATGGACAAGAAGGGCATGGGTCTCGGGCTGTTCATCGCCAAGACCATCATGCGCCTGCATGAGGGCGACATCTACGTCGACTCGCGCGTGGGCGAATACACACGCTTTGCGTTCCGTCTGCCGACCAACGTCATCCGTCCGAATCCCCGCAAGAAGGATGCGGAAGGCGAATATATCGAAACCACCATTGAACCCGAAACGGAGGAATAGAACATGGAGAATCAGATTCCCACGGACGGTTTTCGTCCGGAGGACGAATATCCCGATCTGAGCGCACAGCCGATCGAGGCAGAGGAACCCGTCGCGCCCTATCGTCCCGACGATGACGACGACATCCCGGTCATCGACCCGCCCAAACAAAACGATCCCGCGACTGCGCCGTCGGCACAGGAGATGCCTCAGGAAGCGCCTTACCCGACATATCCCCAGGGCATGCCTTATCCGACATACCCGCAGTACCCCGGCTATCCTCAGCCGCCGTATCCGCAGCAGCCTCAGTACCCGCAGGGCGTATCCTACCCTCAGTACCCGCCGTATCCCGGCTATCCGCAACAGCCGTATCAGCAGTATCCCGCGCAGCCGCCCTATCAGCCTCAGCCGCAGAATCCTCAGGGAGCGTATCAGCCCTATCCGCAGCAGCGCCCCTATCCCCCTCAGACAAATGCGCCTCAGGCTCAGCCGACGCAACCCGCTCAACCCGCTCAGTCCTCTGATCCGTCTGTCATCGTACCCGACCGCAAACAGCCGATGTCGACCGGCACCAAGGTGTTCATCATCATCCTGATCGCGCTTTTGATCGCGATGATCACCGGCTTCATCGTTTATGTTGCGAACGCTTCAAAGAACACAGCGAAGAACAACGATCCGTTCGGTATCGGCACCGACGGCAACGGCAACTTCGATATCCTCGACAACGTCGAGGACGAGGATCTCGAACTCAAGGAATACACCGACGAGATCACCCTTGTCACGGACGACGGCGCGACCCAGAAGCGCGAGAATGATAATCCCGACTCCGTCGGCAAGCCCGACAAAGACGCGAAGTCCATCGAGATCAACGATCTGCCGAAGGACAGCGACGACGATAAATACACCGCGAAAAGCTCCTTCAACGAGCTGGTCGACAGCGTCGTCACCATCTCCTGCTACAAGGACAAGATTACCGAGAACGTCTATGACATCGTCTCGAGCGGCTCCGGTACGATCATCTCCTCCGACGGCTACATCGTCACCAACGCCCATGTGCTGGGCAACTCCAAGCAGTTCGCCGTGAACGTCACCTTGAACAGCGGCAAGAAGTATCAGGCAAAGATCGTCGGCTATGACACATGGACCGACCTCGCCGTACTCAAGGTCGACGCAAAGGATCTCAAGCCCGCCGCGTTCGGCGACTCAGACAAGATCGAGGTCGGTGACAACGTCATCGCGATCGGCTCGCCCGGCGGCATGAAATACCAGAACAGTCTGACTCAGGGCGTGATCTCCGCTGTCGACAGAGAGATCAACGTCAACAAATACGTCCGCTTCATCCAGAGCGACGCCGCGATCAATCCCGGCAGCTCGGGCGGACCGCTGTGCAACCTTTGCGGACAGGTCATCGGCATCACCTCCGCCAAGACCGTCGCCGAGAACTACGAGAGCATGAGCTTCTCGATCCCCTCACAGCTCGTCAAGGAGATCGTCGCCGATCTTGTTCACTACGGCTATGTCCGCGACAGAGCGCGCATCGGCTTCTCCGGCAGAGAGGTATCTGCCGATGAAAAGCTCTACTACGGACTGCCCTCCGGCGTCATCGTCCAGACCATCTCCGACGACGGCGCGCTCAAGGGAACCGACGTCAAGGAGTACGACGTCATCACCGCGGTCGACGGCACACAGGTCGCCTCCTTCCAGGATATCTACAACGTCCTCGCAAAGCACAAGTCGGGCGACAAGGTGGAGATTACCTTCACCCGCATCGAAAACGACGACCCGAAGGAACTGCTCGACTACCCCGAATAACTGCAAGCAAAAAGCCCTTGTCTGTTCACAACAGCCAAGGGCTTTTGTCTATAGAAAAAGCGGGATTGTCCCACGACACCTTTCAACCTTTCCGATCAATGCCGTCCATCACGAAGCAGATACACCCCATGTAGGGGAGGGTCTTGACCCTCCCGAGACTGACGGGCGTTGATGGTATATTCAACCACAGATAGTAATGAAGCGTTTCTGCTGTTTCGGAAATCAATTTTGATTTCCGAACGGGAGGGTCAAGACCCTCCCCTACAAAAGTCGCCTGTACCTATATAAAGATGATGAAAAGTATACCGATCACGAGCAAAACGATCCCGAGAACAAATTCGATCATACCGACACGCTCGGCGTATCTTTCATCCTTTCGTCCTGCCTGATAATCAGCCTTGAAGCCGTTGATCAGATGATATTTCTTTCGAAAGCGGATCCAGTAACCGAACAGCAGGAACGCCGCCCCCAAGAGGATGACAATCAGTTTTATAACAACCATCATCGGCTCTTATTCAACCGGCAGACAGCGCCTTGTCGACCGCGCTCAGCACCTCGCCCACCTTCTCGTGGATGACGAGGTCGGCGAGCTTGTCATAGGGCGTCGCGTCACGGTTGATCAGCACCATCGCCTTGCCGCCAAAATAGCGGATATAGGACGCGGCGGGATAGACGGTCAGCGATGTTCCCGCGACGATCAGCACATCCGCCGAGCGGATGTCGTCGAGCGCCTGCATCACGGTGTCCTCGGGGAGCGCCTCCTCATACAGCACCACATCGGGCTTGATGATACCGCCGCAGTCGCAGGTCGGCACGCCCTCGCTGTGTGCGATAAAATCCACATCGTAGCTCTTGCCGCATTTTGTGCAGTGATTCCGCAGCACCGAGCCGTGCAGCTCCAGCACGCGCTTGCTGCCTGCCGCCTGATGCAGCCCGTCGATGTTCTGGGTGACCACCGAGCGCAGTCTGCCGTCTTTCTCCCATTTGGCAAGCGTCAGGTGTGCCTTGTTAGGCTTTGCCGAAAGGCACAGCATCTTATCGCGGTAGAAACGATAGAATTCCTCGGGCTTTCTGACGAAGAACGTGTGGCTGAGGATCTCCTCGGGCGGGTAATCATACTTTTGGTTGTACAGACCGTCCACCGAGCGGAAGTCGGGGATACCGCTCTCGGTAGAAACACCCGCCCCTCCGAAAAAGACGATGCGCTTTGCATCCCTGACGATCTCGGTGAGCTTTTCGATTCCGGACATAAAAACACCTCCGTGATGTGCGATTTACAGACTGATTCTGTATAAAATCAGTCTAGCACAAGCGAAGGCGTTTTGCAATCATTATTCTCATGTCCCGTCCGTCATTATCGCGCGTTTTCGCAAGCGAAGATGAAAGATCGGGAACGTAGCAGCTCTCAGCCAATCATCGTTCGCGCTTTGCGCTCCGATTCTTGGGAGAGCCCTGCGTGGGTGTTTTCAGCCAAATCAAAGATTTGGAAAACACCGCATAAAAAAACAACCACCCTACTGGGTGGAAGCCTTTATAGATGTTGGCATCTTCCTATTTTCACACCTCGTCGCCAAGGCACTATTTTCGGCACTACAGGGCTTAACTTCCGTGTTCGGGATGGGAACGGGTGGACCCCCTGCGTCATCAACACCAACTGTCTGTCGTCTTTCGGCGACAATGGTTATTATAGCACCGTCTTTCTGAAAATGCAAGTCTTTTTTTCGCAAAATTTCAAAAAATGTATTTTTCGTGAATTTTGATAAAAATCGGCGGTTTTGTTTGACTATTGCATGACTTTTGGTTACAATAGAGAGGTACAATATTCCGTAATCAATACAGAGGTGTATGAATATGAAACGAATCCTGTCCCTGCTGTTGGCGGTATGTCTGATTGCGTCCTGCATGGCGCTGCTGTCTGCGTGCGACAGCAAGACTAACAGCAAGAATTTCCCCGTTACCGTCGCCGGTACCGAGATCAAAGAAGAACCGAAGCGCGTCGTCGTCTTGAACGATGCTTTTGCCGACATCATCATGTATATGAGCTACGAAACCAAGCTCGTCGGTCGCTCGGTCGACTGTGACCAGCTGACGCTGAACGTGCTGACCTCGGTCGGCAACGCCTCGGATCCCGCGCTCGATACCCTCGAGAGCCTGAACCCCGATCTTGTCATCTCCGACAACACCCTCTCCGACAAGGCGCGCAACAAGCTCGACGAAGCGGGCATCCCGATCGTGACGCTTGTCCCCGCGACCACTCAGGACGAGATCAAGCAGCTCTACTGTGACCTCGGCTCCGCGCTGGGCGGCAAGGAGGACGGTCTGAAGAAGGGCGAGGAGTCCTATGAAAAGCTCTTCAACCTGCTCAAGGATTACAGCACCACGACCTCCGAGATCGCCGTCACCGACGCCTATCTCTACCTCGACGAAATGGGCAACTACTGCACGTTCGCGAAAGGCACCGTCGAGCAGATGATCTTCAACTATAACGGCGCGATCAACGTCTTCTCCTCCAAGGAAACACCGGTTTTCCACGCGACGGAAACCACCGATGAAAACGGCAACGTCACCGCCGCCGATGAACAGTATATCCGCTACGCCTCCCCGACCTACCTCTTCCTCGACGGAACGGTCGCAAAGGACGGCACCATTACCTCCGCTGTATACGACAAGCTGCTCAACGATCCTCAGCTCAGCGGTCTGACCGCCATCAAGGAGGGCAGGGTCAGCTTCATCCCGCGCAGGAGCTTCTATCGTCCCGGTGTATCCTTTGAGGAAACGCTGTTCTCGATGATCGACACGCTGAACAAAGACGAAGCAGCCGCAGAAGAGGCGTCCGCGAATCCCACCGAAGCGCCCACTGCCGCACCGACCGCTGCACCGACTCAGGCTCCGACAAAGGCGGCTGTGACCGAAGCCCCCGCCGATGAAGAAGTCGATCAAGAGGTCGACTATGACGAATCGGTCGATAACGGCGATGTCAATGCTGTCGACAGCAACGCTTACGACGAAAACATCTACAATTAATTTGAATATCCAAACAACAACGCTTCCGACATCATCTGCCGGAAGCGTTTTTTATGCGGTTATTTCGATTTCTTCGCAGGCTGGGTCTCCTTGGTGTTTGCCTTAGCCTCGGTCGGCTTTTCTGTCGCCTTTGCTTTGGCTTTTTCGGTCGGCTGTTGTGTCGCGGGAGCCTTGGTCGGCTTTTCGGTCGGAGCTGTCGTCGGCTTCTCCGTAGGCCCCTCGGTCACTGCCTGAGTCGGCGGTTCGGTCGCCTTCGGCTCCACGATGACGGTACGCACCGCGCTGCGGCTGAGGCGGAAGTCATCCGTCACCGAATAGGTCAGATAATAGGTGCCGGGCTTGTCGGCGATGACCTCACCCTTGATCGTCACGCGGTCGGTGATCAGGTTGCCGCAGATATCCTTGGCGGTAACGCCCTCCATCGGGTCGAACGCGTCGCCCTCGGTGATCGTGATGTTACTAAGCCCGAGGATGCGCGGGAGCTTGCCCTTGAACGGATTATTCTCGTCGGGATCGGTGGGATCCCAGCCGTTATAGATATTCTGTCTGACGGTCGGCGGCGTGCCGAGCGGATCGGCGGAGCTGTCGGCGTCGATGACATGCACGGGCGTATTCAGCGGACAGTTGGTGTAGATCCAATAGACGTCCGCCATCATCAGACGCACACAGCCCTGAGAGGCATTGGTCCCCAGCTTGTTGAATTCCTCCGTCTCGAGCGTATCCTTGCTCATCGCCTCATAGGGAACGGAGTGGAAGAGGTACTCGCCGTAGAACTCGGTGACATACTGACCGTAGAGGAATTCATGGGTCGCGTCGCCGTAGAGGGTCGCCCAGTCGCGCTGGGACAACGTTTTGTAGTCACCCACAGGGGTGGTATTCGTCCCACCCGAGCCGCAGGAGCAGACCATCGCCCTGACCGGCAGGGTGTAGTTTCCGTCAGAATCATATGTATACACCGTCACCGTGTTGGTGCGGCGGTTGACGACGATATTGAAAAGATCGGCTGTCCCGCTCTCGCGATTCTTTTCGAGCGCGTCTTGATTCGCCGTGACGGCAGTGGTCACCTCGCTGACCGTCTGCTTTGGCTGTGCTTTGCCGATATGGAACACACACGAGGCGGAGAAGTCCTTCGACTTTGCCGAAACCGTCGCCTCGCCCTCGGCTAAGCCGTCGGCTCTGCCCGCGTCGTCAACGCGGACAATGCTATCGTCGGAGGAGGTGAACCGAACGTCACGGACGTCGACATTCTCCGGCAGGGTCAGCATGCAGGTCTCGCCGCGCGAAAGAGCGACCTCTGTCCTGCCCTCGCTCTGCAGAGTGCGGGTGGAGTTATCCCGGACTCCGGGACGATGGCTGAACCAGTAGACCGCAAAAAAGGACGCAGCAATCACGACCAGCGCCAAAACGACCGCCAGCACGAGCTTGACTATCTGTTTTTTACCCATCTCGGGCAGATGGATCGATCCGCCCGTTCTCTTGATTCTCATCGGTCTCATATATACATTATATAGGAATTTCGCCGATATAGCAAGTTACAGTTTTTTCCATGTGCCTAAAAGGCTGGAAAAATGCGGGTTTTCGGCAAGATTTTTCCTTTTTCGCGGTGTACAAACCGCCGTTATTATGTTATGATGGAGATGAAAGAATGATGATTACAGAGGCTATCTATGAGCGATTTTTGTCCCGTATCCGGAAAATGCGGTTCCTGTCAGCTGTCAAATCTCAGCTATGAGGAACAATTACACTACAAAGAGAAGAAATGCCGCAGGCTGCTCGGCTCGCTGTGCAGGGTCGAGCGGATCACGCCGTCGCCGAGGATCAGCGGCTATCGCAACAAGGCGCAGTTTGTTTTCAGAGGCGGCAAATCGGGGATGGTCAGCGGCGTGTACCAGTCGTCGAAGCACACGATGGTCGCCACAGAATCCTGTGCGCTATGCTCCGATCGGGCAAATGAGCTTGCCGCGATCCTCTGCAGGCTGTTCCACAGCTTCAAGATCCGTCCCTATGATCCCTACAAGGGAACGGGATGGCTCAAGAGCGTTCTGATCCGCGAGGGCTTCGCGACCGGCGAGATGATGCTCGTCATCAACGGCGCGACTCCCGTCTTTCCCGCGAAGCGCACCTTCACGACCGCGCTGAGAAAGGCGTGTCCCGCGCTCAGCACCGCCGTGATCGCCGAGAACCGCAGCAGGGAGAAGCTCTTCACCGGCAAGACCGTCGGCGTTCTCTTCGGCGAGGGTCACATCACGGATGTCCTCTGCGGCAAGCGCTTCATGATCTCCCCTGCCTCGTTCTACCAGATCAACCGCGACCAGACCGAGAATCTCTATCAAAAAGCCATAGAGCTGATGGAGCTAGGCGGCAGCGAAACCGTCCTCGACGCCTACTGCGGCGCGGGAACCATCGGCATCATCGCCGCCGATCAGGCAAAGCAGATCCTCGCCGTCGAGCTGAATCCCGCCGCGATCCGCGACGCGAGGATGAACGCGAAGCTCAACGGTATCACGAACATCGAGTTTGTCAACGCCGACAGCAAGGACTACGCCAAAGCGCTCGTCGAAGAGGGCAAAACCGTCGACGCCGCCTTCATCGATCCGCCCCGGGCAGGCTGTACCGCGTCGTTTCTCAAGGCGCTCTCACGGCTGAAGCCCGAAAAGATCGTCTACATCTCCTGCAATCCCGAGACCCAGGCGCGCGATATCCTGCAGCTCGGCAGACTCGGCTACCACGCCGAGGTATGTTACCCCTTCGACATGTTCCCGCATACCAACCATATCGAATCAATCGTGAGATTGATCCGACAATGAATTGCTCCTGTCGTCGCATGAATCGTGCTTGCACATGAATCGACCTTCGGTCATGATTTGCCTTCGGCATGATGATGTCACAAAAATGATGAATCTGTCGGCGAAAAGCAGTAGACAAGGCACGGCGGAACTGTTATAATGAAATTATTGACCGGGGGCTGACCCCAATCGAGGTGAACGCGGCATGAAAATCCTGACAATATCCTTCTTTGACGACAACTTCGGCGACATGCTGATCCGCATCTGTTTCGACAGACTGATGACGGTCGCGCTGAAGAACCTCGGTGTGTCCGAGGACGACTTCACCGTCGAGAACATGCACATCAAGGAGCCGGATGAGGACAAGATCGCCTCAGCCGATCTGATCCTGTTCTCGGGCGGCGCGATGTTCGGCTTCAACAACCTTGGCTCCTTCGACATGATCGACCGCATCACCTCCATCGCCGACGAAAAGCACATCCCGGTAGTCTTCTCGTCGCTCGGCATCAACAACATGCACGCGACCGAGGAGAGCGGCGCACGCCTCAACGAGATCCTTCGGCGCAAGTGCATCCGCGCGATGTCGGTGCGCGAGAGCGTCGACGCCTTCACGCCGTTCACCGATGGCTGTGACTTTGAGATCGTGTCCGTGTGCGATCCCGCGGTATGGGCAAAGCACGTCTACCGCAAGGAGGTCCAAGCTGCAAAGAGCGCGAAAAAGCGCAGGATCGTCGGACTCAACGTCGTGCGCGGCGGACTGTTCAAGGCAAACGGTCACAGCTGGACGCTCGACAGCGAGGAGGAGTACTTCAAAAGGCTCATCGCCCTCTATGACGAGAAGGGCATCGAATACCGCTTTTTCACCAACGGCAGCGTGCTGGACAACAACAGCATGGGCTATATTGCAAAGCGCATCGGCGTTCCCGACGACAAGCTGATCTGTCCCGATTCCTCGCGCGAGCTGGTCACGGCGATCGCAGGCTTCGACGCGGTGATGGCGATCCGCATGCATTCGGCGATCATCTCCTACGCGCTGGATGTGCCGTCGACCGACCTTGTGTGGAACGAAAAGATCCCCTATTTCTATCAGAACACCGGCTACCCGTCGAGAGCCGTCAAGCTCAAGAACTGTACCCCCGAGGTGATGCTCCGCTTGACCGGGGATCTGCTCGACGACGCCGGCTTCAAGGCGGACGACGAATACCTGATGTCGCTGTACCGCTACCTCTACACCACCCTCGGCATGATCCTGAACAAGCCCTGTGACAGTCCCTATGACTTCGCCCAGGTCAGCCATCTTCTGTCGCTCATGGAGAGCGGGGTCGCCGACGACGTCACCGATTATCGCACGAAGCTTAGCAGAGCGCACTACTGCTATCGCGTGCTGTTTGACGCGGACATGGAACGCCGCCGACAGCTCACTAAGCTGAAAAAAGAGGTCAAAGCCCTCAAGAGTCAGCTCAAGGATTATGAGGAAAAGTACGAGGGGCTGGAACACGAGAGCGAGGAGGCGCGCAGCGAGATCGACCGCATCAACCGCTTCTTCCCCGTCAGGGTGTATCACAAGCTCTTCGGCAAGAAGAAAAACAAAAAGTGATATTGACACATCTTTCACAATGTGCTAGTATAATAATGTTGAGAGATCAACACAAATGAATATGATCTTCGGGGTAGGGTGAGATTCCCAACCGGCAGTGATTGTCCGCTTTTGATACAGCGCGACATAAGTCTGCGAGCCTTTGGCATGATACGGTGTGATTCCGTAACCGACGGTAAAGTCCGGATGAGAGAAGATATGATCAAATAAAAAAACGCTCCGTAGGTTTCCCGATACCTGCGGAGTTACTTTTTTATTGAATCCAAAATCATATCTGCGTTTTTACGCAAGGAGATTTTATGTCAACCGCCAAGAAAGAAAAGCCCAAGATGACGTCCTCGTACCGTCTGAGGATGCTCACCACCACCGCTATGCTCGGCGCATTCGCCGGCGTGCTGATGCTGCTCGAGTTCCCGCTGAGCTTTCTCGCGCCGTCGTTCTACAAGATCGACCTCAGCGAGATCCCCGTCATGGTCGGCACCTTTGCCTTCGGACCCGTCCAGGGCGTCGTGATCGAGCTGATCAAGATCGGCATCAAGCTGATCCTCAAGGGTACCTCGACTGGCTTTGTCGGAGAGCTTGCGAACTTCGCCATCGGCTGCGCAATGGTCATCCCCGCGGGCATCATCTACAAGCTCAACCGCACCAAGAAGGCGGCGATCCTCGGCATGGTGGCGTCCACCGTATTCATGGCGATCGTCGGCGTGTTCCTCAACGCGTTCGTGATGATCCCGCTGTACTCAAAGTTCATGCCGATCGAAGGCATCATCGCGGCGGGCAAGGCGATCTTCCCCATCGTACATGATACGTTCACGTTCTGTGTGTTCTGCGTCCTGCCGTTCAATCTCATGAAGGGCGTGATCGTCGGCGTCGTCGTGGCGATCATCTACAAGCCGCTCTCGCGACTCATCCATAAGGGCGTGAGATAACAGTCGGCAACAAAAGCTTCATCCCCTCGCTTTGGCGGGGGGATTCTTGCATACAGGCGGCGAATCTGGTATAATCAGAACGAATAACGCAAAGGGGTCTTTCACTTGCACAAGCAGGCTGTCGAAAACGAATATCTGGAATGTGAACAGCGGTGGGTCTACTGGCTGCTGATCACCGCGGCGGGATGGTTCGGGGCATACACGTTCATCCTGCGCGGAGGCGTATTCTGCAACGCCCAGACGGCGAACGTCGTGCTGTTCGCGGTGGCTCTCGGACAACAGCGGTGGGAACATGCGGCATATCTGCTGATCCCCATCGGCGCCTACTTCCTCGGCGCGTTCGTATCGGAATACCTCGGCAAGACCGTCAAGCGCTTCCATTTTCTCAGGTGGGACACGCTTCTGATCGGCTTCGAGGTCGTCGTCGTGATCGTGCTGGGACTACTGCCGAAAAACGCTCCCGACCAGATCTGTCAGATCGCGCTGAACTTCATCTGCTCGATGCAGTTCAACACCTTCCGTCAGGTCAAGGGTATCCCTGCGGCGACCACCTTCGTCACCAATCATATCCGACAGGTCGGTTCCTCTGCGACAAAGTTCATCCGTCATCGCGACGCGGCATCTAAGGAAAAGCTCCTCGTCCACGGCTCGCTGATCCTGTTCTTCGCGCTCGGCGCAGTCTTGGGGACGGTGGGCTGCACCCTGCTCGGCTATCCGTCGATCATCGGCAGCGCGATCATCCTGCTTGTCATCTTCATCCGTCTCGCGCACGCCGACCGCTCCTATGAAAAGGAGATGCTCAGCCGCGTTCCGCACGGACACTGATACTAAGTAGCAAAAAATAAAGGCGGTCAGCTCGACCGCCTTTTTTCATGCACGCATGCACAAAGAATTACATATTGTTCTCGATATAGTTGACAAGATCGCCGACTGTGCGGATGTTCTCGATCTCCTCGTCGGGGATCTCGAGTTCGAATTCGTCCTCGATGGACATCAGCAGGTCAACTACGTCAAGAGAGTCAGCACCCAGATCGTCCTGGAGATCGGTGTCGTTCTGCAGAGAATCCTCATCGACGTCGAACTGTTCAGCCAGGATAACCTTAACCTTTTCTAATACCATTGTGTTTCCTCCTAATCTTAACATATGTGTGAAGGGGATCGCCCTACATCTCACAACCATATTATTAGTAATATCGCTCTTTGTCAATAATTATGTCAAATTTTTAACCATTATTGCCGTACAGGAATTAAGAGCCGCTTATCCAGTGGTTTCACGGGGCATTTGTAACCATATTCGGTGGATCGAGGGTTCGCTTTATTTCACCTCAACGCCGCTCTGATTTCTGAGGAAGGGGATGATCTTTTCCTTGATGATTTCGACGCCGCCCTCGGAATCGCTCTCGATGTTCAGGGGCAGGATCGGATCGTGGACAGAGAGGCGAAGCAGGAACCAGCCGTCGCCGTCATTCTTATCGAAGCTGACGCGGATGCCCTCACGGTTATCGGGCGCGATATGCCAGCCGTCCTGCTGCTTTGCATATTCCTCCAGCTCGCGGATAACACGCTCGCCGGTGGTTCGAAAATCCTTATCGGTGATCTTGAAGCGCAGCTCGGCGGACTCGACAGGCTCCTTGAGCGCTTCGAGCAGGCTCTCGAGCGTTTCGCCCTGCTGACGGAGCTGAGCGAGCTTGATAATGATCTTGGTGCAGAGATACGCGCCGTCGTCGAGGTAGTAGTTCTCCTTCATCGCGGCGTGACCGGAGGTCTCGATCGCGAGGGGCGCGTTGATGCCCTGAGCGGTCAGCTCCAGCGCCTTGTTGATAACGTTCTTGTAGCCGCGGCGATAGCGGTAGTGCTTGCCGCCGAGGTGCTTTTCGATAAACTCGTTGAGTCCGGTGGAGGTGATAGAGTCGGTGATGATCGTGCCGCCCTCATTCCCCTCGAGCGCAAGGCACGCCGCCAGCGCTACCAGACGATTGCGGTTGATCTCGTTGCCGTGGCTGTCGACCGCACCGCCGCGGTCAACGTCGGTGTCGAAGATAACGCCGAGGTCGGCTTTTGCCTTGAGAACTGCGTTACAGATAGACGCCATCGCGGTCTCGTTCTCGGGGTTCGGGATATGGTTCGGGAACATGCCGTCGGGATCGAGGTAGACGGAGCCGGCGGTGTCGGCGCCGAGAGGCTCCAGCACCTTGGAGGCATAGAAGCCGCCCGCGCCGTTGCCCGCGTCCACAACGATGTGGAAGCCCTTGAGGGGATGGTCATAGTCCTCGGCGTTCACCTCGCGGCAGATGATGTCGCGCAAATGGGCGGAGTAATGCTCCATATAGTTGACCTGCTCAACCGAGCCGCCGTCAGCCTCGGCGGGCTTGTCATCCGCCTGAGCATGCTCGAGGATGATCTCGATATCGGAGCCGTCCAGACCGCCGTCGCGGGTGAAGAATTTCAGACCGTTGCGGTTGAACGGGTGGTGGGACGCGGTGATCTGGACAGCGGCGTCACAGCCGAAGTCCACGGTAGTCATGAACATCGACGGCGTTGACGCGAGTCTGCAGTCATAGACCTTCACGCCAGCCTTTGTCAGCGTTCTGATGACGGCGGAAGCGATGCGCTCGCCCGAGATGCGGCAGTCACGACCGACAGAGATCGTCAGCCCGGTCGCAGGCTTTCCGACCTTTTCGACCGTCCACAGGACAAATCCCGCCGCCATGCGCTCGATAACGTCATCGGTCAGGTTGACAGGCTCGCCCGCAACGCCCTCGCTCGCAACGCCGCGGATATCGGTGCCGCTCTTATAGATCTTATAGGTTTCGTTTAACATATTATACCTCCATATATCGCCGGTAATCATTAACGCTATTATTGTATCAAAGAACCTGCGCTAAAGCAAGTAAAAAGCCCATATATTGCGGCTTTTTTCGCGGAGAGTACCAAGATATTCTGCCTCGGGCGCAATTTCGGCACTTTTGACAGTTAAAGCCGACTTCGCCGAAAAACACTGTGAACATCTCCGAAAGAGATTACAGGAAGATGACAAAATCGGTTTTTTGATGTACCAAATAACCATATTTAATTCTAATACAGAATTGTTTTTCATCACGCTTTGTACAGCTTGTACAAAGAAACATTCATTCTTTTGTTGACATTTACGAAAATCAGGCTATAATATACAGTGTCAAGTCAAGTCCGCTTGACCGTCCGGACACCTATCAGCCAAATGGTAAATGGCACAACAGAAGGAGGGAAACATGATGACACCTGTCATGAGTTTACACGACATTGATGTTTCCGAGTTCATGAACGTGCTGGATGCCTGTCAGGGCAACGTTTATCTGGTCACCCACGAAGGCGACCGACTCAATCTCAGAAGCAAACTAAGCCAGCTGCTCGGTCTGACACGGCTGATCGAGGGCGGCAAGATCACCGAAGCCTTTGTCATGTGCGACAACGTCGAGGACGAGAGCAGGCTCTTTCGTCTGAACATGTTCGGCAAGGTGAGCTGATCTCTGAGATCACTAACAATGCTTACTACTTTTTTCATGTTAATCTTTTAAAAATCCTAACGGAAAGGGCGTCCTCGATGGGCGCTCTTTTTGTATAATGCAGGGGCGTTACAGGAGCGAAGAAATCTCACCGAGGAAATACCGACTCTCCGTAGGGACGACCACCGGTCGTCCGCGGGTAGTTACATTTCTTCTCTATCTATGTTCACTGATAATAATGCTCGTCATTCTGCGGTACGTCGGCTGGCGCCGTACCCTGCGCGTCAGTATCGTCCCTATCATACAGACATCGGGCAATCATCCTGAAAAAAGGCTTTACAAAGCCGATCCTTTGTGGTATGATAGCTCTCGGTCAGTTCGAAACCATCCTGACCTGACGCGGTAAATAACTATTGATAAGCACTGCCGACGTCTAAATCAAAACTAGGGAGACAAAAGAATATGAAAAACAAGAAACTGCTTTACATCACCGAAGGCGCGGTCATCGCCGCGCTATACGCAGTGTTGACCATCGGTCAAAGCACCCTGCTGCCCGGCACCGTATCGGGCGACATCCAGTTCCGCGCCTCCGAGGTACTGTGCGTGCTGGCATTCTTCACGCCCGCCGCCATCCCGGGACTGACGATCGGCTGTCTGCTCGCGAACATCCTCGCGGGACTCGGCGCAGTCGACCTGATCTTCGGAACGCTCGCGAGTCTGCTCGCCGCGCTGACCATGTGGCTGCTGCGCAACGTTCGCATCGCCAAGCTGCCCGTCGCGGGACTTCTGATGCCTGCCGTGTGGAACGGTCTGCTGGTCGGTCTGGAGATCGCGATCTTCTTCATCGACGGAGGCTTCACCTTCCCCGTATTCCTGACATCCGCCGGCTTTGTCGCACTGGGCGAGCTGCTGGTACTAGCCATCCTCGGCATCCCGTTGTACCTGCTGATCGAACACACCGAAGGTCTGAAAAAGCTGATCACTCTTCAATAATGATAAAGAAATCCCGCTGATCTCTCAGCGGGAATTTTGTATAAAGCTCGGTTCAATGGTGAAGTGCAGCTCTTGTCCGGTGATCGGGTGAGTAAAACTCAGTTCAGCCGCACACAGGGCGATATGCTCCGATGGAATACGGCTGCCGTAGCGTCGATCACCGACGAGCGGCATATGACGCGAGGCAAACTGCACGCGGATCTGGTGGGTCCTGCCGGTGAGCAGGCGAACGCGCACCGTCGACGCCTTATGACCGTCGAGCAGATAGGACTCCAAGCATTCATATCTCAGCTTCGCGGATTTCACGCCCCTGCGCTCACGGCGCACCACATAGCTTTTGTTGCGACTGCGGTCAAAATACAGCAGGTCGGTCAGCTCGC
>JAFSRK010000050.1 GCA_017446165.1 Ruminococcus sp. | reverse complement strand
GCGTTTTGCAAAGTCTCGCGGTAAGCGTTATTGAATTCATAGCGGTGGCGGTGACGTTCGGAAATTGTAAGGGAAGAACCCTCCGGCACTTCGTGCCACCTCCCTTGGGAAAGGGAGGCTGTGTAAGCGCGTTCCATCGCGGTATCCTTACCGATCACGCAGGGATATGCGCCGAGGCGCAGGGTGCCGCCCTTGTCGATCTCGTCGTTCTGGTCGGGCATGAAGTCGATGACCTTTTCCGCGTCCTTTACGAACTCGCCGGAGTTGGCGTTCTTGATACCGGCGACGTTGCGGGCAAATTCGATGACAGCGATCTGCATCCCGAGACAGATCCCGAAGTACGGCATCTCATGCTCTCTCGCATAGCGCGCCGCCTCGATCATCCCCTCTATCCCGCGCTGACCGAAGCCGCCGGGGACGATGATCCCGTTGAGGTGACCAAGCAGGTCATCAGCCGTATCGGGCGTGATCTTCTCGGAGTCGATCCAGTCGATGTCGACGAACGAATCCTGATAGAAGCCGGCGTGACGGAGCGCCTCGGCAACCGAGAGGTACGCGTCGTGCAGCTCGACATACTTGCCCACGAGACCGATCTTCACGGTGCGCTCGCGGTTCTTGATCCGCTCGACCATATGCTCCCAATCGGATAAGTCCGGTTTGTGGGACTTTAAGTTCAGGTCACGACAGACGATATCGGAGAGATGCGCCTTCTCAAGCATCAGGGGCGCTTCGTACAGGATCGGCAGGGTCTGGTTCTCGATCACGCAGTCCTGCCAGACGTTGCAAAAGCCCGCGATCTTGTCGAAGATTCCCTTATCGACGATCGGCTCGTCGGTTCGAAGGATGATGATGTCGGGCGAGATACCAAGCCCCTGCAGCTCCTTGACCGAGTGCTGGGTAGGCTTGCTCTTATGCTCGCCGGAGGCTTTGAGATACGGTACCAGCGTGACATGGATATACAACCGATTGTCCGCGCCGACCTCTTGACCAACCTGACGGATCGCCTCGATGAACGGCTGGGATTCGATGTCGCCGATCGTGCCGCCGATCTCGGTAATGACGACGTCGGCGTCGGTCTGTTTGCCGACGTTATAGATGAAGCGCTTGATCTCGTCGGTGATGTGCGGGATGACCTGCACCGTCTTGCCGAGATACTCGCCCCTGCGTTCTTTCTGGAGGACGTTGGAATAGACCTTGCCTGTGGTGAGGTTAGAGTATTTGTTCAGATCCTCGTCGATGAAGCGCTCATAGTGGCCGAGGTCGAGATCGGTCTCGGCGCCGTCCTCGGTGACATAGACCTCGCCGTGCTGGTACGGACTCATCGTGCCGGGGTCGACGTTGATATAGGGGTCGAGCTTCTGGGAGGCGACCTTCAGCCCGCGCGCTTTCAAAAGTCTTCCGAGCGACGCGGCGGTGATTCCCTTGCCGAGTCCCGATACCACGCCGCCGGTCACAAATATGTATTTTGTCATTTCATTTACCCTTCCGTTCTTTGTAGGGATGACCATCGGTCATCCGCGGACGACCAATGGTCGTCCCTACGATTGATATTTTTCAATGATGATCTGTGCCGCCTGCTTCTTGGTAATACCCGCGTCCATGGCGGCTTTTTCGATATATTTGTGCGCGTCGTTCTCGCTCATGTCCTCGTTGTCGATCAAAAACCATTTTGCCTTATTGACGATGCGGATCTCATCGAGCTTGCTCTCAGCCTTGCCCGCCTTTTTCTCGACGGCTCGAAGGCGTTCGCGCGCGGAGATCAGCAGGGACAGCGACTGGCTGATGACCGAGGCGGAAGCGGGCTTTCTGATGATGAATACGCCGTGGGGCGCTGTTTTATGGACGATCTCTTCATACACATCCGACATCGCGAACAGCACGGCGATCGTCCCCGGGGACGTGCTGACGTCCATGCTCAG
>JAFSRK010000049.1 GCA_017446165.1 Ruminococcus sp. | reverse complement strand
CCATAGAGGCTTGTCCTGCTTGGTAGCGTTTGAATTGAAGATCGGTGAATTCAAGCCTGAGTATATCGGTAAAGTCAATTTCTATTTGGAAGCGCTTGACCGTGAAGTGAAGAAAGAAAATGAGAATCCGAGCGTCGGTGTGATCCTGTGTGCTTCAAAGGACGACGAAGTGGTCGAATACGCTTTAAGCCGATCTTTGTCGCCGACGATGGTATCCGAATAAACCTTAAAACTGATTGATAAAAAACTGCTGCAAGAAAAACTAAAAGAATACATCGAATTAACAGATTCAATAGACGGAGATTGATTTTGATGGCACCCTGAGCGATCGGGGTGTCTTTTTTGATGTCAACAGGGCGCGAAATCAACTTGCGTCAATTGCGCAGAAGAAAGAAAAAAACTTTTAGCCACATATTGACATCGTGTCAGAATAGCTGTATCATATAGATGCTGACAACGTGTCAGAATAAAGAAAGCCGGTGATTATATGCCCAAGGGTTCGCCCGAATTGACCAACGCACGCAGAGAAGAGATCATCTCAGCCTGCAAAACGCTATACAAGGATTTGAGCTTCAAGGAAATCACGATCATGAAGATCGCCCAATATACGACCTTTTCCCGCGCCTCGATCTATAACTATTTCGAGACAAAGGAGGAGATCTTCCTCGCGATACTACAGCGGGAATACGAGCTGTGGGTCGCCGAGCTGAACGAGCTGACCGACAGCTCCGACAGCATGACCAAGGACGAGATTGCCCGCGCGCTCGCATCCTCTCTGAAAAACCGCGAATTATTGTTAAAGCTGATGAGCATGAACCACTACGACATGGAGGAGAACAGCCGCGAGGAACGCCTGTGTGAATTCAAGGTCGCCTACGGCAGCTCGCTCAAGGCGGTCGACCGCATGCTCAAGAAGTTCTGCACCGATATGGACGACGAGACGCGCCGTGGCTTCCTCTATTCCTTTTTCCCGTTCATATACGGCATCTATCCCTATGCCGTCGTGACCGAAAAGCAGAAGCACGCGATGGAAAAAGCCGGCGTAGGTTATGTTTACTATTCGATCGAAGAGCTCGCCTGTTCCTGCGCGAAGAAGCTCTTGGGATGCTGAGGAGGGATATGACATGAAATACACGAAACTCGGCAACACCGATCTGAACGTATCCCGCATCTGTCTGGGGTGTATGGGCTTCGGCGATCCCGAAAGGGGACAGCACAGCTGGACGATTGACGAAGCGCACACCCGCGAGATCATCCGTCGCTCACTGGAGCTGGGCGTGAACTTCTTCGACACCGCCATCGCCTACCAGAGCGGCACCAGCGAGCAGTACGCCGGCAGGGCGCTGCGCGATTTTGCGCGGCGCGAGGACGTTGTTGTCGCGACCAAGTTCCTGCCGCGCACCCCGGACGAGATCGCAAGCGGCGTCAGCGGCCAACAGCATATCGAGAACATGATCAACACGAGCCTGTCGAACCTCGGCATGGACTACGTTGACTTATACATCTACCACATGTGGGACTGGAACACGCCCATCGAGGACGTCCTCGACGGACTCAGTCGCGTCGTGAAAGCGGGAAAGGCGCGTTACATCGGTATCTCCAACTGCTTTGCGTGGCAGCTCGCCAAGGCGAATGCGCTGGCTGAGAAAGAGGGCTATCCGAAGTTTGTGTCCGTGCAGGGACACTATAACCTGATCTTCCGCGAGGAGGAGCGCGAGATGGCGCCCTACTGCACCGAGGAGAACATCGCCCTGACGCCCTACAGCGCTCTCGCGAGCGGCAGATTATCGCGCAAGCCCGGCGAAAACGACACGAAGCGTGCCGCTGAGGACGCCTATGCGAAGTTCAAGTATGATGCCACCGCCCGTCAGGACAGCCTGATCATCGACCGCGTCGCAGAACTTTCCGAGAAATACGGCGTGACCATGACCGAGATCTCGCTCGCATGGCTGCTCACCAAGGTGACGTCGCCGGTCGTCGGCGCGACGAAGCTGCACCACATCGAGGGCGCGGCGAGGGCAGTCGACCTTCAACTCAGCGAAGAAGATATCGCCTATCTTGAGCAACCGTATGTCCCGCATCCGCTCGCGGGCGTGATGGCACAGAACAAGCGCGAGAACGCACAGAAAAAACACGTCTGGTCAACAGGCGATCAGAAAATACATTAGGAGGAATGACGATGGCAACAACAAAGAAGGCTATGAGACTGACGGCATTGATTTTGGCGGTAGCGTTACTGTTCACCCTCGCCGCATGCGGCGGCACATCGTCGAAGGGCGAGACCAAAACGCCGACCGAGGCTCAGACAGCGACGACCGCCGAAGATACGGCGACCGAGCCGCAGAACGCGACCGAAAACAACGACGACCCCGCCCAAAACGACACAAAGACGCTGGTCGTCTATTTCTCGGCGACCGGCACGACCAAGGGCGTCGCGGAGCAGATCGCGTCCCTGACCGGCGCGGATCTCTATGAGATCACCGCCGCCGAGCCTTACACCGACGACGATCTCAACTGGAACGACTCGAACAGCCGCTCCACCCTTGAACAGAACGACAAGTCCGTCCGACCCGCTATCGGAAGCGAGCCGCTCTCGCTCGACAGCTACTCTACCGTCTTCATCGGTTTTCCGATCTGGTGGGGTGAGGAACCGCGCATCATGGATACCTTCGTCGAGAGCTACGACTTTTCCGGCAAGACCGTGATCCCGTTCTGCACTTCGTCGTCCAGTCCGATCGGCTCGAGCGCCTCGAATCTCCACGCCCTCGCGCCCGACGCCGCATGGAAGGACGGCAGACGCTTCGCCATCGGAACCTCGCGCGAAACGATTGACGCGTGGCTGAAAGAGATCATTTGAATCAACACTTATCGCAATTATTCGAAACTATCATTTGAAATAAAGGAGGCTCCCTATGAGCAAGAAACTGGTAGCATATTTCTCGGCGAGCGGCACCACCGCCGCCGTCGCAAAAAATCTGGCTAAGGCGGCTGACGCCGATCTCTATGAGATCCGACCCGCCGAGCCCTATACAAAAGCCGATCTCAACTGGATGGACAAACAGTCGAGAAGCTCCCTCGAGATGCGCGACAGCAGCTCCCGCCCCGCACTTGCGGACAGAAGCGCGGATATCGCCGCCTACGATACGATCTTTATCGGTTTCCCGATCTGGTGGTACGTTGCGCCGACTATTATCAACAGCTTTCTGGAAGCATATGATTTCAGCGGCAAGAAGCTCGTGCTGTTCGCGACCTCCGGCGGCTCGGGCTTCGGCAAAGCGGTTGCCGGGCTTCTGCCGAGCGCACCGGGCGCGACCATCGTCGAGGGCGCGCTTCTCAACGGCAGACCGAACGAGAAGAAGCTCAAAGACTTCGCCGATCGCTATTGATACTAATATCAATTAAAACGCTTAAACAAGATATTTGCGGAAAATTTCGCAGAGCAAGGCGGAGATCGCAGGCAGGCTGGCGCCTGTCAAGATCGACAACGCAGCTATGTGGAATTTAACGCAATAGATGTTAAAGGGTTTTATTTGAAATTAGTATGATATCACTCCGGCATATGAAAAACGCCTCCCGCATCGTCGGATGCAGGAGGCTTTCGTTTTGTGATGATGAAGCTATCAGACCGGCTGACCGATGCCTGAGGGAGCGGAGAGTCCCGCCAGATAGCGCTGGATGTGGGTCGCGTCAAATACGGTGATGATGTTGTCGCGATCAACGTCTGCGACCGTCAGGCTGAGCGCTTCAGCGATGAGATCGGCGATCTTGCGCTGGATCATGGTCGCGTCAAATACGGTCACGATACCGTCGCCGTCAACGTCGCCGAGAAGCGCGCCGACAGGAGTGATCGGTGTATCGGTCGGCTGTACGGGAGGCGCCGTGGGCTGTACGGGAGGATTCGTAGGCTGAACGGGTGTGGGAACGTCCGAACCCGCTGCGCCGATGCGAGCCAGCGGAACGGTGATGTGGTCGCTGTCCTCTTTCTCAGCCGAGGTGGAGGAATCCTTGGAGTAGGGCTTTGCGGCGTTGTCTGCCATCGAGAGGTCATAGGGCAGGCAGTCCATGCCGGAGGTACCGAAGGTAGAGACCTTCATGATGCCGATGCCGGAGGACTCGATGTCGTCCGCCGAGATACCGAGGTTCTTGAGCGGGATGGAGATCTCATAGAACATATCCATCTTGGCGTTGTGACCCGCGGTGTAGAAATCGGTGAGTTCGGCGTCGACACAGTCGCCTGCTTCGCGCTTGTTGTCGGTGCCGGCTTTGGTCAGACCCATCAGCTTGCCCGAGAGGGTCTTGCCGTTGCCCCACTTGATGTTGATGCCGGTCTGAGCGCCCTTGGTGACGAGAACGTCAGGCTCGAGCTTGCCGTTGCTGTTTGCGGTGTAGATGAACGGGCCGTTAGAGGCGTTGGTGGAGTAGGCGATAACGTGATCGGAGTTCGCGTCGATGGTCGTGCCGGTATCCCAGAGGGTGCCGCCGGCGGTCTCGTTGTGGGTGACCTCGCCGTCGCCGGTGTAGATGTACATGAATACCGGCAGGTTATAGATCCACAGGTTGCCCTGAGTCAGCGGGAAGTCCTCGCCGGGAGCGACGACGTCCTGAACGTTCGCCATCTCGTACATGACATAGAGGTTGTTGTTGTCCCAAGCCGCATACATCGCATAGTCGTCGATCGCGATCTCGTGCATCGACCAGTGAGCGTAGACGCGGGGGTCGTCGTTCGCGACGCCCTGAGCGATCAGCATGGAGCTGTCCCAGTCGGACTTGTCGCCGTCGACGGTGATGGTCTTGCGCTTGCCGTAGCCGCCGTTCGGGTTGGTGGCATAGTTGCCGCCGATGGCGCCGCTGGTGTTGCCGCCGCCACCGCCGCCGCCGGAGGTGCGCTTTTTATAGGTGTATTCCTTGCTGACGGTGCCGTAGCTGTTAGTCGCGGTGACGCTGAGCTTGACGGACGCACCCTCTGCGATGCCCGCGCCGAGGGTCACGGTAGCGGAGCTGCTGAATGATTTCTGACCTGCACCGTCGATGGTATAGTAAGCGGAGGTCGCGTCGGTAACGGTGATGGTGACCGAAACGGAGTCCTTGAAGCTGCCGCCCTCGTTGGAAACGCTGATGGAGGGAACGGGATCGGCGCTGTAGTCGCTCCACTGACGGGTCGCATAGTCATAGATCTTGTTGCCGCCCGGATAATCCATGTCGGGGGTCTGGTCGCCACTGCCGTTATTGAAGATGATCATGTTGAACTTGTTGTCGGGAACGGTGTATTCATATACATCGGTCTCGCCGCTGACCTTGGTCATCTTGACGCCGGGCCAGGCTTGGTTGTTCTCTTCGGTGTTCTTTTTCCACATATAGCAGTTGGGTGCAAAGCTTGCGCGGCAATAGATCTTGTCGCCCGCCGCTGCGGAAACGTTCACGGCTGCGACTGTGACAGCCGATACGATCATGATGACCGTGAGAATGATTGCGAGTAATTTCTTTGAGTGTTTCAGAACAATCCCTCCTATATTTTTATCCTTGAAAAGTGCAGCCCCGAGCGGATCGCCGCGGCTCATGCCTATTCATTTTTATTATAATGGGTCGCTTTTCAAATGTCAACAACAAGAGCCGCCCCCGGTGTGGTGAAACACCGAGGACGGCTCTTATGAGAAAGGATCATGAAATCATTCATACTGGTATGACACATCCGATTTGTTCGTAATGCCAATCAAAAGCTGGCGGTTCCTCAAATAATTTTCCATAATTTACTGTAAATAACGATCGGTTTTTCTGGACATCGGTATGCATTATATGGTAAAATATATATAATTATAGGCATTGATTCAGATCATTTATCAGCGTATTCCCGTGAAAGAATCTATTTTGAATGAGAAGCGTCATGAAGGTATTCAAAAAATTCGTAGGCAAGCGGGCATGGAGCGCCGTCCTCAGCGTTGTGCTGATCGCGGCGATCCTGATCGGCTCGATTCCCGTGGCAAGCGCGCTTGAACCGATCAGGCTCGCTGAGAACACCATCGACGAAGGTGTCGAAGAAAGCGGCGCGTTCTATCTTGCGACAACGAACGCGACCGTCAGCGAGAGAGAGCCTGCGCCGTACTATCTGCGCGTTGCGCGCAGCGGCGAAGCGCTCCCTGCGGCGACCCTCAAGCTCGAGATGATCGACGTATCGGCGAAGTACGGCGACGACTACACCGTCGAGCTGCTCGGCTCCGGCGTCAAAACCGATAACGCCGAGGGCGGCACCTCCTTTATGGAAGCGCTGTCGGGCGAGGACGTCGAGCAGGTGATGGTCGACGACAACGGCAACGATCTGTCGATGACCGATGAAGCCGCAAAGGCGCAGGCGGAGAAAGAAGCCGCCGACCTTTCCGAGAATGCGAACGCGGCATGGGATACCTATGTACATCATCGGGCTGCCGAGGACGGCGTCGATCTTGACGCGCTTTACAGCGGCTCCGATAAAGAAGATTCCTCAGCGGCTCCGCAGAGCGATATCTCCCGCGAGTTTGAAGCCCAGACCGGGCTGATCGACGACCGTACCCCGATGAAATCGACCGACTCCGACGAGGCGCTGGGCGATGTTTTGCAGGCGGGCTACGGTCTCGACGCGCTCAACGATATGGCGAATGCCCTCAACGTGCCCTCGCTGGCGATCGACTTCGCCGAGGGCGAGACCGAGAAGATCGTCGTCATCAAAACGATCAACAACGACAAGGGCGAGGGAAACAAGTCCACCATGTTCAAGCTCGTCACCGACGCTGAGAGAACGCTCGTCGCCGAGCCGTACAGCCTTCTGAACCTCAAGATCGAGGACGACGAGAAGTGGGAGAACCCCACCGTATCCTTTGCCGAGGCGACCTTCAAGCCCGAGGGCGGCTACGCGATGGTCACCGTCAAGCGCGAGGGACTGACCACGATGATCAGCTCCGTCCACATGACCTCGACCGACGGCACCGCACAGGCGGGCCGCGACTTCTCTCAGGTTGACACCGAGGTCACCTTCCCCTACGGCGTTTCGGAGCGTCTGATCAAGATCCCCGTCAGCAGCAAGCGTCTTGAGAATGGCGGCAGCTTCACGCTGACGCTTTCGAACCCCGCCGACTGCACGATGGGAGAGAGCGAGGCGCAGGTCGAGATCCCCAAGGGCTGTGAGAGCTATGACCCCAAGACGAGCGCCGACCTCGCCGAGACCGGTGTGAACGCCGGCAACTTTGGGGATATATTCGCTCCGGATATTGATCTGAGCAAGACCTACTCGGCAAGATCAGGGCACTCGGACGGTTATTCGAGGATGGACGGCGACCATTATGCGATCAAAGCGTCCTCCGACGCCGACGGCCATTACTGGTGGTCCTCCGCCGAATGGGCGCTGAGGAGCTACGCCTACTCCGGTATTCAGATCGTATGGAGCAAGGACGGCAATTTTACCACTAACTCCAAGAATGAGCTGAGCTTTTACTCGGGTAATAACTCCGCGAGTACGGCGCAGGAAGTCAAATACAGCACAGGTACCACATCATGGGATAAGGCTACGGATACCTATTATGCCGACAAGGCATATATGAATACCGTATATGTCGGTGTCGGCGAGATCACCGGCAACTGGTCGAAGGATCCGACCATCAACGTCTATTCGATCAAGCCCATCCTGCGCCCCTTTGAGGTCAAGAAGCTCCAAGCGAACATGAGCGCTTTGCAGTTCGTCGGACCCGACGGCGAACTCGGTACCCCCGAAGAGGTGGGGCTTGGCTATACCGTAGAGACCACGCTTGAAAGCGAGGTCAATTGGCTCGACAGCGATACCGATCAGATCACTCTCAGCATCAACAACGATGAATACAGCTATATCAAGGGCATCGAATTCGTCAAGTATAAGGAGGACGCCGCCGGAAACGTTACGGTCCTCGATTCGATGCCGGTCAACGGCGTACAGACGAGGGGTACAAAACAAGCCTCAGTCAGACTGACCGACGAGCTGATCACAAAGCTCAGCGACAAGGGCTTCATCACCTACGCAAAGAACGGCAGCAGAGGACTCAAGGGCAAGATCGGCGTCCGCGCGGTGCTGGCTCCCTATGACTTTGACCTCGAGATCGACACCGACAATAAGTACGGCAGAGTCAAGATCACCGAGCCGGAGAACGCTCCCGAGGGCTGGCACTGGCACAAGGGCGACTACATCACCGTTCAGACCGAGATCTATGACGAGTATAAAAAGGACCAATATGCGATCGGCGTCCGCGTCTATGAGCAGAAAATCTCCACCAGTAAAGAACAGTATACGACATGGCACAACGATCTGGATAAACCGTATACCGTCCGTCGGCTGGACTACACATACCTGAAGATCGGACCGGAGATCGTGGAGAACAATAACCAGCTGATCGTCAAGATATCCAACAGAAATCTGAAGTATTATAGACAGACGCAGGGCTTCTTCAAAACGGCGAAGATGATCGACTCTCCCGAGGCAGGATACCGGTACTATCTGCTGCTCGAGCGCGAAGCGGTCGTACCGAACAAGTACTATGAGCTGACTGCGATGCCCGTCACCGCAGGGAATGTCGCGGGCTGGAGGAAAAACGTCGGCGTCATCTCGTACTATGAGAATACCCACTTCTTCCAAGCGTCATATAAGAAAGCGGAGAACGTCGTCGAGCTTCTCGCTCCCAAAAAGAGCGATGCGACCCTTGAGCTGAGCGGTACTGCCTACTATTCCGGCGCGACGCTCGACAAACGCGTCGAGGGCGAGGCTTGGATGCCCGCCAAGGGCGCGATCGCATGCGTCGACGCGATGCACTATGATATCACCGGCGAGGACGGCAAATTCACCGTCAAATCGCTCGAGGGCAAGATCACCGGCGAGGACGACGTCACGGTCAACTATCCGCTGTACGTCTGCTCAGGCTCCGCGCTGACCTATCGGATCGAGTCCAGCGGCACCACGCGCTATTTCAATACCGTTATCGACGGCGAAAAGGACAAAGACGGCGTGATCAGGATCGACGTCGGAAAATTCAAGGTTTCCACGATCGACGATACGCGTCCGTATATCTACTCGCTGACCGCGCATGACCAGTCAGGCGTGACGACAAGCAAGATTCCCATCACCGACGAGGGCTTGGCGAGCGTCACCGTAGTGGTCGACAACTGCGGCGCGGAGTATGACCTGACGAAAAAAGAAAACACGACCAAAATCGAGCTTTTTGCCTATCATCCCAAGAACGCCGAGCCGATCAAGCTCGCGACGCTTGATAAGTTCGATAAGGAAGAAGAGAAGAGATATACCCCCGAGACGAACGGCGATAAGGAAACATGGACGTTCCGCTTCTCCGCCAGCAACTCCGTCGGACTGCTGTCGAGCGACAAGCTCTATGTCCGT
>JAFSRK010000048.1 GCA_017446165.1 Ruminococcus sp. | reverse complement strand
GCTTTTTATTGCTACTTAGTATAAAAGCGGACTCCCCGAACGGAAGCCCGCGTGGCTGACGGATCAGATCCCCCTGTACGGACAGGGGTTCTTTTTTGTGAAGATGAATTCCGCGTTCGAAAACTGCGCTTGCAGCAGCTTTTGGAGCGGTTCTGTGATGATGTTCTCGGTGGGGTAGTGTCCCGCGTCAAAGGCGGCGATCCCGTGGGCGTTCGCCCACAGGTATTGGTGGTGCTTCATCTCGCCGGTGACGAATGCGTCAAAGCCGTATTTGCCGGCTAGCTCGACTCCGTCGCCACCGCCGCCGGAGGATACCGCAACGCGCGTGACCCTTCCCTCGGTGTAGCGCACCGACGGCGCGTCCAGACGCTCCTTGATCACCGCGGCATATTCCGCTGAGTCACAGGGCTTTTCGGGACTGCCGACGAGGAGAAAGTCCTCGGGATAGAACACCGCGTCCCTCAGCCCGAGTGCTCGTCCGAGCTGCACGTTCACACCCTCTTCGGCGCGGTCGAGATTCGTGTGCAGGCACAGGGCGGCGATATCGTATTTTGCGAGCAGATACACCGCGTCGTCGGGGACAAGAACCCTCAGCGGATCGAAGATCACGGGGTGATGGCTGACGATCAGCTGAGCGCCGATCGCCCGCGCTTCTTCGACGACGGCAGGCGTGATATCCAGCGCGATCAGCACGCGGCTGACCTCGCGGTCTCCGTCGCCGACCAGCAGCCCGACGTTGTCCCATTCCTCTGACGTTTCATAGGGCGCGAGCGCCTTGGTGTATTCGATGATGTCATTGATTTTCACGGAGCAATTCCTCCAGTCTTGTGACGGTTTCTGAGAGCGACGGCGTGCCGATGCTCTGCTTTCTTAGCTGATTGAGGCACTTTGTGAGAAAGCCGATGCTCGCCTCGCTGTCGGGGTTCAGCCTGCCGACGACCGCCTCATAGGTATCGCATTTTTTCGCCTGACCGTTGTAGCAAACACGCATGACCGTGTAGTACTTTCCGCTGTCGAAAACACCCGCCTGTTCCTCGATCATAAAGCCGTTTTCATACAGCCTTCCGACGAGGACGTCATGCCGCGTCATCGGCTGCAGGATCAGCCGCTTGTCCGCATTTTTCAGCCATTCACAGCCGTCGATGATGCGCGCGATCAGCTCGCCGCCCATCCCCGCGATCACGACGTCGTCGACCTCGTCCTCGCCGACTTCTCTGAGTCCGTCCGACAGGCGCGTTTTGATCCGGTCGCTCAGCCCGGCATCCGCGATGTTCTTCTCGGCGGATCTCAGCGGCAGAGGATTGATGTCACAGGCGAGCGCCGAGGGGATTATGCCGCTTTGGCACAGCGCGATCGGCAGATAGCCGTGATCTGTTCCGATATCCGCAAGGCGGCTGCCCTCGCGGACGTATTCCGCACACAAGGACAGCCGCCCCTTAAGGTTCAGCGGTTTCATTATTCGCCGATCATTTCGTTGATCGCTTTGATCAGGCTGTCGGCGTCGGCGCCGTGTACCATGCACGCCTCCTCGATGCTCTCGCCGCGGGATGCGGGACAGCCCAGACAGTGCATGCCCATGTTGAGGAACAGCGGAGCGGTGTTCGGGTATTTATCAAGTACGTCGCCGATGATAGCGTCTTTGGTGATCATAGAGAATTCCTCCTGTTAAATAGTCTGTATTTATTGTACCACACAACCCGCAAAAATACAATAACATTTTCTGTTGAAAAAGGCGTTTGACAGAGCCAAGATATCCGCCCTCTGCGGTATT
>JAFSRK010000047.1 GCA_017446165.1 Ruminococcus sp. | reverse complement strand
TTCTCGGGCGCATTGACCGGTCGGAGCGATATTGGAGCATGTTATTCCTCCTTTCGTATGGGGCTTGAGGGACTTAACCCAGCATAGCGTTGAACGCGCTGGCGAGGCGGGCGGTGAGCTCGCCTTCTTTGTTAAAGTGCAGTCGGACGGCAGTATCTCCTACTGTCATCGTGTAGGGAAATGTCTCGCTGTGCTTCTTATCTTCCTGCTGTGACGGAGCGGGGAAGGCGCTTGGCTTTGTTGAATAGTCATTCGTTTTGTTGTTGATCGTATTCACTCCTATGATTTCATTCAAAGATAGGTTTGGCAGGTTTTGGCTGATTTATTCGATTATGTAGTTTTCTGTGGGAGATCACAGCTTTTCCTGCCACGAGGAATCAACAGCGATGTTCCCTTTGGCTAAGGCGCGGGCAAATTCGACGCGTTCGGACAAATTATCGTTCTCTTTAAGGGGGATCAGGGCGTAGGCGGGGCGGTTATCCCTGGTGATGACGGCGTGACCGAGCCGATCAGCGACGCTGAAGATCTCCTTGGGGAGGTTTTTGAGCTTGCTGATCGGGAAGAGGGAATTTGCATTGACGGTGAATCTGATTTTTGACATGGTGATTTCCTTTCTGTATGGTTATTCTATACCGGTATGTTCCCAGTATACCATCATCACCTGCGGCGGCGGACACCATATACCGGTATCTGAGCGCGACGAACACGGATGTGTATGACTATGACGCGATCTTCACGGGGGATCTGGGGCGGGTCGGCTCACGGCTGTTGTACGATCTGATGCTCGACAAGGGCATCGATATCTCGGGCAAGCACAAGGACTGCGGCGTGATGATCTTTGACGAGAGTCAGGACGTCCACGCCGGCGGCTCGGGCTGCGGATGCTGTGCGTCGGTGCTGTGCGGGCATATCCTGCGAAATCTCTGCGCGCGGCGGTACCGCAACATCCTGTTCATCGCGACGGGCGCGCTGCTGAGTCCGACGACCGTCCTGCAAAAGCAGACGATCCCGTCGATCGCGCATTTGGTCAATATCCGTATATAGTTTTATACAACAAAAAAGGCGCAGAGGGCGACTCTGCGTCTTTTGGTATTTATGATCATTTGCTCAGGTAGTCGAGCGAGAAGAATCCGAACCTGCGGAAGTTATCCGCTTCGCCGAGGGCGATCAGAAGCGTGCCGTCGATCCCGTCGAAGCTCTCGACTGCGAGCAGGTAGACGGCTTCGTGTTCAAGGCTCCATTCGGAGCTGAGCAGCGTGACCTTGCATGACGCGCATCGCTCTCTCAGGCGATTGTACACGCTCATGATCCAGAGATTGTCAATATCATAGCCGTTGACGGATTCACGCTTGACGCCCGCGATCTCGATGTTCATCGCGTCGTGGAGGAGCGGCTTGCGGAACCAGATGTTCAGTCGGAAGTTGTCGACCACGCTTTCGCTCTCACAGCGTAAGGTGCCGCTCGTGTGCAGATAGCCTTTGTCCTTGAGAGTGTCGACAGAATCGCAGAAGGCTTGCAGGGCGGCGGATTCCTCGTCGGTGAAGCCCGAGTACGGCTGACCCGATGACGAGGGATCGGCTCTCAGGATACATAGGTTGTAGTCGTCGAGCTTGATATACCCCTTGTCGAGATCGCTGAGCAATCGGCGGTTCAGCTCGTCGAAGGTCAGCGCGCGGCTGTAGGTCAGGTCGAATTCCTTTTCGTGTTCGGGGTAGCGGTGATAACTGCGACAGATCAGCGCGCCGCTGTCATCGGCGCCGTATACGCAGTATTCCTCGAAGAAATCGTTGCGCTCGCGGCGCTCGATGCCGCCGTGGATCTCGGTGCGGATCCACTCGATGAAGTCGTCGCGAACCTCCTCGACCGTGTCGGGAGCAGGGGATTCTTCGGGGACGGTTTCCTCCGTGATGACCTCGGGCTGAGGGTCGGGACTCTTCTTCGGTTGCTGCGCTTTGAAGCGTTTGAAAGGGTTTTTCATGGCGTTATTCCATCCAGCCACGGACGGTGCGGATCTCTTGGATATAGCCGCTGTCGTCGTTGGGCGTTTCGAGGATAAAGGGTTTGTTTTGCAGGGCGGGGTGCAGGGCGATGCGCTTCATCGCATCCATGCCGATGAAGCCCTGACCGAGCTTTTCGTGGCGATCCTTGTGCGAGCCGCAGGGATTCTTGCTGTCGTTGAAGTGGACGGCACACAGGCGGTCGAGTCCGATGACCTTGTCGAACTGCGTCAGAACGCCGTCGAGGTCGCCCACGATATCGTAGCCGCCGTCCCAGACATGGCAGGTGTCGAAGCATACGCCGAGCTTGTCGGACAGCGTGACGCGGTCGATGATCTCGCGCAGCTCCTCAAAGCTTTTGCCGACCTCCGAGCCTTTGCCCGCCATCGTTTCGAGCAGCACGGTGGTGTGCATCTCGGGGAACATCATCCGATTCAGTGCGTCGGCGATCAGCTCGATACCTTTTTCCGCGCCCTGTCCTGTGTGAGCGCCGGGGTGGAAGTTGTAGTAGCTGTCGGGAAAATATTCCATCCGATGAAGATCCTTTTGCAGCATGTCCAGTCCGTTTTCGCGGGTCGAGGGATTCGAGGCGCAGAGGTTCATGGTGTAGCTGCCGTGGGCGACCGTCTTGCCGAAGTGATGCTCGCTCAGTAACGCGCTGAGCGCCTGAGCATCCTCGGGGATGATGTCTTTGCTTTTGCCGCCGCGCGGATTGCGGGTGAAGTAGGCGAAGGTGTTGCCGCCGAAGCCGAGCATGGTTTTGCCCATCGCCTCATAGCCGTTGGTCACGCTCAGGTGACATCCGATGTATATCATAGTGTTCTCCGTTTATTCGAATTCTTCGGCGACCTGCTCGAGCAGCTTTCGGATCTCTAAATGCTGGGGACAGGCGTTCTCGCAGCTGCCGCACTTGATACAGTCGGAGGCTTTTCCGTTGCGGGAGGTCAGTACATTTTCGTAGTAGAAATCCTGGTTCCAGTTTTGGAACACGACCTTTTTGTTAAGGCACGCGAACAGATCGGGGATCAGGATGTTTTGCGGACAGCCGCTGACACAGTAGCGGCAGGCGGTGCAGGGGATGAGGTTCTGACCTTTGAAGATCGCGCAGACCTTTTTGACCGCCGTGAGTTCCTTGTCGCTCAGCGGCTTGAAGTCGGTCATGAAGCTGAGGTTATCCTCCATCTGCTCCATGCTGCTCATGCCCGACAGCACCGCGCATACCTGAGGAAAGCCCGCGGCAAAGCGCAGGGCGTAGCTCGCGTAGCTTCCGCCGTGCAGGTCGTCCAAGACCTTTTTCGCCGGCTCGGGGAGATTCACAAGGCTGCCGCCCTTGACGGGTTCCATGATCAGCACGGGCTTGTTGAAGCGCGCGCAGACCTCATAGACGTTTTTGCTGTCGACGTCCTCGTCCTCATAGTCGACGTAGTTGAGCTGGATCTGGACGACCTCGATCTCGGGGTATTCGGTGAGGATCTGTTCGAGGACATCCGCCTTGTCGTGGAAGGAGATGCCGACATGACGGACCTTGCCCTCTTTCTTGAGGTCAAAGGCTGTCTCATAGGCGCGGTGGCGCTTGAAGTGGGCGAAGCTTCGGGTATCCTGGGCGTGCATGAGGTAGAAGTCAAAGTAATCGACGCCGCATAGGCGAAGCTGTTCCTCGAAGAAGGGACGGATGTCGGCTTCGCTGTTGAAGTAACAGTCGGTCAGCTTATTCGTCAGTACAAAGCGGCTTCTGTCATAGCGCTTGACGATGCACTCTCTAATCGCCGTTTCGCTGTGACCGTTGTGATAGCCGTGGGCGGTGTCGAAGTAGTTGAAGCCGCTGTCGATGAACGCGTCGACCATCCGACAGAAGTGTTCGTGATCGATCCTGCCGCCCGTCTCGGGCAGACGCATACATCCGAAGGCGAAGTTGCCGCGGATCTCGGGAAAGAATTTGTTCGGTTTCATGGTGAACTCCTGTTATTCGAAGTTCCAGACGCGGATGCCGAGATCCTCGACAAAGCGTCGGGTGATGTGACCGTCGGCGGGGGTCAGGATGATCTCGCCGGTCAGTCCGATGACCGCTTCGAGAAGATGTCCCGTCAGCACCCGCACCTGACCGCTCTCGTCGTGGTAGGCAAAGGTCGCGTGAGCATGAATATACGGCTTTCCCTCGTACTCGGTGACGTTGCCGTCGAGGGAGATCATCTCGAGCATGCCGCAGACCGTTTCGCGGTTGTAGTCCTTTTTGTCCATATCGAACACGCCGACAACCGCTTTCTCACAGCCGCCGATGCCCTGGATCTGAGCGACCTTGATATTTTCTTTCTCACACAGGCTGATCAGCGAGGCGATGACCTCGTCGTCCTTGTCGAGCCTGACATAGTATTTTCCGCTGTAGTTTCTGTATTCCATCGTGTACCTCCTGCTGTTTTTCCTTATTATAGCAAATCGTTCCCGCTCTGTCTATATGGACAAACGCGCTTTTTTCTGCTATGATTGGGGGTGGAAGGTGATGAAAATGGAATTACGGTTTGAGGAGTTGTTCAAGGGGGATTCGGCACGCATCGGCGAGATGTCAAGGCTCGCGAGCGCCATCGTCAAGGAGTATTACGATCCGCTTTTGGGCGCGGAACAGAACGACTATATGGTCGCGATGTTCCAGTCGGCGGAGTCGATTGCGGAACAGCTCGGCGAGAACAAGCGCTATTTCTTCGTGCAGTACGGGGGAGAGGACGTCGGCTTCTTCTGCTTCTATCCGCACGATGACGCGATGTATCTGAGCAAGCTGTATTTGAGACGCGATATGCGCGGGAAGGGCTTCTCGCGAAAGATCATCGAGTTTATCAAGGGTGAATCGAAGAAGGCGGGACTTTCTGCCATCGAGCTGAATGTCAACAAGGAGAACGTTTCCAAATATATCTATGAGAAGCTCGGCTTTGTCTGCGTGCGTTCCGAAAAGAACGACATCGGACACGGCTTCTATATGGACGATTACGTCTATCGTCTGGATTTTGAATAGGTCATCGGTATCCGCGGGGAGAAATCTCTGCGGATTCTTTGCTTTTTTCAAACTTTTTTGAAAAAATCTGAAAAAAGACAAAAATACCCTGTTTTTTGTCCCTTTCTTGTCATAGTCTGTCTGTTATACTGTAGCCACAGTCAAGGGAGAGAGAAAAGCCGAGGCTCGAAGCCCTCACCCAAGACACAACAATTGACAGAACACAGGAGGATACGACAATGATGAGAACAAATAACATGAGCAGAAGAGCTACCGAGAGAGCAAGAGCAATCACCGCACAGAAGAAGGCATCCGCCAAGAAAAAGAGAATCATCGTCTCCGTCGTCGCGCTGACACTGGTCATCGTCGCCGCCGCGAGCTTCATCTTCGTCGGCGCCGCGAACAAGGGTACAATGCCCGTCGCCGACAAGCCGAGCGTCACCCGGACCGCCGACAAGGCTGCCGCCCCCATCAACAACACCGCAAAGCCCGTTGTTCAGAAAGCGATCGAGACCGTTGCCCAGAGCGTTCAGAATAATGCTGCTCAGAACAACACCGCTGCTGTGAACGATGTACAGCCTGCCGATACCGACACCTACACCGCGCCTGTTCAGCAGAATGACAACAACGCCACAGAGACCACCGCTCCTCAGCAGAACGTCGACAGGATCGACGAGGTCAACGGCGAGCGCATCTACATCGACACCAAGCGCGTCGCGCCCGAGGTCACCGGCACCCCCGCACACTACTATGCGAACGGCAAGACCTCCTACGGCTTCGACTGGAACTACAAGACCGACAACGTCAACTTCGTCCTGCGCTGCGACTATAACTTCAACCAGCAGCAGTATGACTTCCAGTTCTACGGCACCACCCCCGGCACCGCGCACGTCACCCTGCTCTACAACACCGACGACAATGTCCAGGTACCGGTCAACCTCACCGTCACCGTCGACGACGGTCTGAACGTCAGCGTTGCATAAAAGACCATAACCCTGAGCCGCGAGCAAATGTTCGCGGCTTTTGAACGATAGAAAAACCTATTGATCAGAATGACAGAAGAAAAAATCCATACTAAGTAGCAATAAAAAGCTTTAAAAAGATATTTGGTATCACGGTAAAACATCACCCCTTTATCAGTTTAAAGTCGTTCTTTGATACAAAAACTGCGGCTGATATTTAGAGCCTATTGACATTGAAAAAGCGATCCCGGATATAGTATAATATAATAAATATGCTGTTCCTTTCTGTAGAATCAGTCGGGGTGAAAGCCCTTTAAATAGATCGAGGGAGGAAGGGCGCAAGGAGGTTTTCTGATGAAAAAGTATGTCATGGCGCTGGACTCCGGCACCACCAGCAACCGCTGTATCCTCTTCGACGTCCACGGCAGGATCTGCTCGATGGCGCAGAAGGAATTCACCCAGTATTTTCCGCAGCCCGGCTGGGTAGAGCATGACGCAAACGAGATCTGGCAGAGTCAGCTTTCCGTCGCGCGTGAGGCGATGCGCAAGATCGGCGCGACATACGATGAGATCGCCTCCATCGGTATCACCAACCAGCGCGAGACCACCATCGTCTGGGACAAGGCGACGGGTCAGCCGATCTCACACGCGATCGTCTGGCAGTGCCGCCGCACGGCGGACTACAGCGACAGCCTCAGGGAAAAGGGGCTGACCGAGAGCTTCAAGAACAAGACGGGTCTTGTCATCGACCCCTACTTCTCGGCGACCAAGGTGCGCTGGATCCTCGAGAACGTCGAGGGTGCGCGCGAGCGTGCCGAGCGCGGAGAGCTGCTGTTCGGAACGGTCGACACATGGCTGATGTACAAGCTCACTAAGGGCGCGATCCATGTGACGGATTATTCGAACGCCTCGCGCACGATGCTGTTCAATATCAACACCCTGTCGTGGGACGAGGATATCCTCAAGGAGCTGGATATCCCCGCGTCCATGCTGCCCGAGGTGAAGCCCTCGAGCTGTGTCTACGGCGAGTCCGACCCCGAGTTCTTCGGCGGTGCGATCCCGATCGCGGGCGCGGCAGGCGACCAGCAGGCGGCGCTGTTCGGACAGACCTGTTTTTCCGAGGGCGAAGCGAAGAACACCTACGGCACCGGCTGCTTCATGCTGATGAACACCGGCGAGAAGCCTGTCTATTCCGAGAACGGCTTGCTCACCACCATCGCGTGGGGACTCGACGGCAAGGTCATCTATGCGCTCGAAGGCTCCGTCTATGTCGCGGGTGCGGCGATCCAGTGGCTCAGGGATGAGCTGAAGCTGATCGACGGCTCGCCGGACTCCGAATACTTCGCGACCAGAGTCAGCGACACGGCGGGATGCTATGTGGTGCCTGCGTTCACGGGGCTGGGCGCTCCCTACTGGGATCCCTACGCGCGCGGCGCGATCGTGGGACTGACCCGCGGCGTGAACAAATACCACCTGATCCGCGCGACGCTCGAATCGCTCGCGTTCCAGACAAACGATGTGCTGCACGCGATGGAGCTGGATTCCGGCATCCGAATGAGCGCCTTGAAGGTCGACGGCGGCGCGAGCATGAACAATTTCCTCATGCAGTTCCAGGCGGATATCATGAACGCCCCCGTGCATCGCCCCGAATGCGTCGAAACGACCGCGATGGGCGCGGCGTACCTCGCGGGACTGGCGGTCGGCTTCTGGCAGGACAAGGATGACGTCAAGCGCTACTGGAGCCTCGACAAAGAATTCCT
>JAFSRK010000008.1 GCA_017446165.1 Ruminococcus sp. | reverse complement strand
CTTATTCAGCCTTCGGCTCGGGCAGCTTGTAGGAGCCGCAGTTCTGGAACGAATCGGAGATCGGAGGCTCGCCGCCGAAGTCGACGTTTTCGAGCGCCTCATCGTCGTTGAACGAGAGCATGATGTTCTCTGCGCTCTGTGCGAATTTGACGGTCTTGAGATTGGTACACTTACAGAACGAACCCTTGAAGGTGTTCGCAATCTGCTCGACGCTCAGGGACTCAAGTACGACGCACTCGTTGAACGATGAGACGACATCGTGGATGTTCTCGATGAAGGAGACCGCGTTGACGCCGCAGTTGACAAAGCTGTTCTCGATCTTCTGGATCGAGCCGTTGAACTTGACGTCGGCGAGGACGGGTGTGTCGTTGAACGCGTCCGCAATACCGTAAACAAAGCCGTTGGTGTCGATCTTCTCAAGGCTCAGAGCGGAGTTGAAGGAGTCGACGATATACTTCACGGTGAAGGGGAAGCTGATCTCTTTGAGACCGCTGTTGTTGTTGAAGCTGTGATAGAACGCCTTGACGGAGCTCGGCAGGGTGAGCGATTCGATATAGCTGAGATCCTTGAAGCAGTTCTCAACGTAGAGAACGCCCGCTTCGATAGTCACCGAGCTGAGCTTGGTTGCAGCTTCGGGGGCTTCGCTGATGACAGCGACGACGTCCTTGTCGTCGTGGGTGGCAGGGATGGTGAGGTCGCCTTCGGCGTCCTTGTTGATCTGACAGACGACGGCTTCATCCTGAACGTCGGAGTTGGCGGTGATGAAATCATAGGTGGTGCCGGATTTCTTCAGATCGCCGACGGTCGTGAAGGTGACCCCCTCGACGGCTTTTTCTTCGGACTTCTTTTCGGCGGAGCCGCCGCAGGCGGTGAATACCAGCGCGCTGAGGATGACCATGCACGCGAGCAGTAATGCGAGTGTTCTTTTCATGCTTTTGCCTCCTTGAATATGATTACATTTATGATACCATATTTCGGTAGAAAAAGCTATACTCCCGAGGGAATAATCATCTGGGAAAAGTGCATAAAAATACCCTGACTTTTTTGTCAGGGCATTAAAAACTATAAGGACGACCGGCGGTCGTCCGCCGATATTACTCTGAGCAGACAGGCTCCTCGCGATCCTCGTCCGCGGTGGACGGTGCGCCGATGATCAGGGTGGGGTCGATGCCCTTCCTCTGATAGTAGTCGGACAGCGCCGCCTTGATCGCTTCCTCTGCGAGTACGGAACAATGCACCTTCACGGGCGGCAGTCCGTCGAGCGCCTCCATGACCGCCTTGTTGGTCAGCTTTAAGGCGTCGTCGATGGTTTTGCCCTTGACGAGCTCAGTTGCCATGGAGCTGGTCGCGATCGCCGCGCCGCAGCCGAAGGTCTTGAACTTCACATCGCTGATGACGTCGCCGTCGACCTTGATGTACATCTTCATGATATCGCCGCAGCGGGAGTTGCCGACCTCGCCGATACCGTCCGCGTCCTCTATTTCACCCACGTTGCGCGGATTCGCAAAGTGGTCCATTACCTTTTCGCTGTATGCCATTATGCGTTACCTTCTTCCTTCTTGATCTTCTCCCACAGCGGAGACATGTTTCTGAGATATCCGACGATGTATTTCACCCTGTCGGCGATGTAGTCGATGTCCTCCTCGGTGATGTCGTCCGAGAACGACAGACGCATGCTGCCGTGTGCGATCTCGTGCGGCAGACCGATCGCAAGCAGAACGTGACTCGGATCGAGGCTGCCCGAGGTGCATGCCGAACCCGATGAGGAGCTGATGCCGTTCATGTCGAGCATGAGGAGAAGGCTCTCGCCCTCGATGCCCTCAAAGCACATGTTCAGATTGCCCGGAAGCCGGCGGTCACGATCGCCGTTGAGACGGCTTCTCTCGATGGTCAGCAGCTCGTCGATCAGGCGGTTGCGCAGCTTGGTGACATGCTCTTTTCTGTATTCCATGCCGCCGATGGCAAGCTCCAGCGCTTTTGCAAAGCCCACGATGCCCGCGACATTTTCGGTTCCTGCGCGCATGTTGCGCTCCTGAGCGCCGCCGTCGATCAATACCTGCGGGCGGACGCCCTTGCGGATGTACAGTGCGCCGCAGCCCTTCGGACCGTGGAGCTTGTGCGCCGTCATCGACAGCAGGTCGATGTTCTGTTCCTCGACGTCGATCGGGACGTTGCCCATCGCCTGTACCGCGTCGGTGTGGAAGATCACGCCCCTGTCGCGGCAGATCTTGCCGATCTCGGCGATCGGCTGGATGGTTCCGATCTCGTTGTTTGCGTACATCACGGATACGATCGCTGTCTCATCGGTGATGGCGGCTTCGACATCCTCGGGTCGGACGATGCCGTTCTCGTACACCTCAAGATAGGTGACCGTGAAGCCCTCCTTTTTCAGTGCGTGAACGGTGTGCAGGATGGCGTGATGCTCGAATTTCGTGGTGATGATGTGGGTCTTGCCGCGCTTTTTCATCGCGCGCGCAACGCCCTTCAACGCCCAGTTATCGCTCTCGGAACCGCCCGAGGTGAAATAGATCTCCGACGCCGACTTCGCGCCGATCAGCCCCGCGATCTTCATGCGCGCCGTCTCGACGGCTTCCTTTGCTTTTGCGCCGATCTCGTACAGGCTTGAGGGGTTGCCGTAGACCTCGGTCAGGTACGGCATCATCGCCTCCAGCACCTCCGGCGAGAGGGCGGTTGTCGCGGCGTTATCCGCGTATATCTTTCTCATATTCCTTCAACTCCTTATGATGGATGGTTTTGTCCCATGCGGAGCGTTAGCGTCGCTCCAAACGGTATTGATTACATGAACTTCTGGCTTTCCGCTACGGCTAAGCGGTCGCACCGCTCGTTCTCGGGATGACCCGCGTGACCCTTGACCCACACGGGTTCCACCTGATGCACCGCGCACAGGTCGAGCAGCTCTGCCCACAGCTCGGGGTTGAGCGCTTTTTCCTTCTTGTTGCGCATCCAGTTGTTGTCGCGCCATTTCTGCGCCCAGCCGAGCTTTAAGGCGTTGCAGACATACTGGCTGTCCGAGTACAGCGTGACGATGCACGGCTCCTTCAAGAGCTTCAAGGCGGAGATCACCGCCATCAGCTCCATGCGGTTGTTGGTGGTATGCCGTTCACCCCCCGAGATCTCCTTCTCATGTCCGTTATAGCGCAGCACCGCGCCCCAACCGCCGGGACCCGGATTGCCCGAGCAAGCGCCGTCGGTATAGATTTCTACACTTTTCAATTTAACACCTCATAGGATTCGGCAGGATTAGCGGGGATCAACCCGATAAACCTACTGAATCGGTATATTGAACTACGCCTATTATAACACAAAAGCGTATTTTTGCAATAGGTTTCCCGATATTTATCCCGATTATCTGTCGGGAACGACCCTGAGGTCGGCATAACCCTGCCGCCTCGGTCAATACTATTGATCGGAATGGCAATTTCAGCCAAAATCCCGTTGCTCGGACAGGAAAATATTGTCAGCCGCAGCGTGCAAATCGCCAAGCTTCTATTGACCGAAAAGTCTTTTTGTAGTATACTATACGATGTATAAGTGGGAATAGGCGCTGTTGAGAGCATCGAAGGCGATGAACCGGAGCGCATGCTTCACACAAGCGAATGTCAAAGCTGTATTTGTACATTTTCTCTGTCCGGACGGTATGGGCGGAGATACATAGATAGAATTGATTAAAGGAGGTAATTATTTGAGCGAAAAATCCAAAAAGCCTCAGATAAAGCGACCCGCAAAGTCAAAGTCTGCGGGCAAGGCGGTGAAGAAAACCGCCCCGAAGAAAACCGTATTCAAACCCACAGTCAAGGCGAATACCAAGAAGCGTAATCAAAAGACTGTTTCCAAGAAGAAAACATCCCGGAAACCCCCGATCCGCATCGCCTTTCTCGGCGGTCTGAACGAGATCGGAAAGAACATGACAGTGTTCGAGTGCGAGGGCGACATGATCATCCTCGACTGCGGCATGGCGTTCCCCGACGGCGATATGCTGGGCGTCGATATGGTCATCCCCGACTATACCTACATCGAGCAGAACCGCGACAGGATCCGCGGCGTGGTCATCACTCACGGTCATGAGGATCATATCGGCGGTATCCCGTACCTGCTCTCCAAGGTCAACGTGCCGATCTACGGCACGCCGCTGACCGTCGGTCTGATCGAGAACAAGCTGCGTGAACACAGCCTTTCGGCTCCCGCCGAGCTGATCAAGAAGAACGCGGGCGACCATGTAAAGCTCGGATGCTTCGACGTCGAGCTGATCCATGTCAACCACAGCATCCCCGACGCGGTGGGCGTGGCGATCCATTCCCCCGCGGGTACGATCGTTCACACCGGCGACTTCAAGATCGACTACACCCCGATGGCAGGCGGCATGATCGACCTGAGCCGTTTTGCACAGCTGGGCGATCAGGGCGTACTCGCGCTGCTTGCCGATTCCACCAACGCCGAGCGTCCCGGTTATACCCCTACCGAACAGAAGGTAGCCGACAGCTTTGACAATCTCTTTATGAAGGCGCGCCGCAGCCGCATCATCATCGCGACCTTCGCTTCGAATATCAGCCGTATCCAGCAGATCTTGAACTGCGCCCAGAAGTACGGCAGAAAGGTAGCCTTCTCCGGACGTTCCATGATCAATTACATGAACGTTGCGCGCGAGTTGGGCTACGTCAAGGTCCCCGATAACCTGATCATCGATCTGGATCAGCTCAAGGAATACCCGCCCGAGAAGATCGTCCTCGCGACGACCGGTTCTCAGGGCGAGCCGATGTCGGCGTTGTCCCGCATGGCGTACTCCGATCACCGCAAGGTCGAGGTCGGCGCGGGTGATTTCATCATCATCTCCGCGAACCCCATCCCCGGCAACGAGCGCACCGTCGGCAACGTTGTCGACGAGCTGTTGAAGCGCGGCTGTGAGG
>JAFSRK010000046.1 GCA_017446165.1 Ruminococcus sp. | reverse complement strand
AATTTCACTGCCTCATTATGTTGAAAAACGTCGCCGGGTGTGTTACAATAGCTTGGAATCTATCAGTAAGGAACGGCTTATGAATTCGGATTTTAAGAGAGGGATGCGCCACGGCGTGCCGATCATGCTCGGGTATCTGAGCGTTTCGTTCGGCTTCGGCATCCTCGCGATACAAAAGAATCTTTCGATCCTCGCGGCGGTCGGTATCTCGGTCACCAACCTGACCTCGGCGGGTCAGGTGGCGGGCGTGGGTGTGATCGCCGCCGGCGGGACGCTTCTCGAGATGATCCTGTGTCAGCTTGTTATCAACATGCGCTACGCGCTGATGAGCCTTTCGCTGTCACAGAAGCTCGACCGAAGCTTCACCCTGCCGCAGAGGCTGATCGCCGCCTATGGCATTACCGACGAGATATTCGCGGTCGCTTCCGTACAGCCCGAGCCGCTCCGGCCGAAGTACATGTACGGGCTGATCCTGACGCCGTTCATCGGATGGTCGGCGGGAACGCTGCTGGGCGCTGCGGCGGGGAATCTTCTGCCCGCGTCGGTGACGACGGCGATGTCGCTGATGCTCTACGGCATGTTCATCGCGATCATCATCCCGCCCGCGAAGAAGAACAGGAAGATCCTGTTTGTGGTCCTGTTGTCGGCGTGCTTCAGTGTGGTGATGAAGTTCGTTTTGCCGATGATCGGCGACGGCTTTGCGGTCATCATCGCGGCGGTACTCAGCTCGGTGATCACGGCGCTGCTGTTTCCGGCGGAACAGGAGGCGAGCGCATGAGTATCGTGATCTATATCGCCGTGATGGCGCTGACGACCTATCTGATCCGTGTGATCCCGTTCGCCGCGGTGAGGGGAAAGATTAAGTCGCGGTTCATCAATTCGGTGTTGTTTTATATCCCTTATGCGGTGCTGAGCGCGATGACTTTCCCGGCGATCTTTTTCGCGACGGGTGATATCGTGACCTCGGCTGTCGGCACGGTGGTGGCGCTGGTGATGGCGTTCTTTGACCTGCCGCTGATCGCGGTGGCGCTCGGCGCGTCGGGAGCGGCGTTCATCGCGGAGCTTGTGATGGGATTGTTCTGATAATGCGCAGCAGGGTGGATGCCCTGCTGTTTTTATGTGATAATGCGGTGCAGAGGAGAATAGGGGACGTTTGGCAGGAAAAGGAGCCGGCAACCGATGGTCGCACCGACGACTTACCGCCAACCATAAACTATCAACCACCAACCACCAACTACCAACTATCAACCACCAACCACTGACTCCCTTTTCGGCGAAAGATATAGAAACTCTCCGGAATTTCGAGGGATTTGTGGGTGGTTTTTGTTGCTAAATCTATTGAATGTCGCGGGAAAATGTGGTATAATCTTTTAGATTATAATGATAAGTCTGCGCTCGGGGCGGATCAAGTTGGATTCATCGGGTGCGGACATGAAATGTGAGAGAGTTATGACAAACAAAAAATGCAGGCTGATCGTCATCGACGGACTCGACGGCAGCGGTAAGGCGACCCAGACAAAACGACTGTGCGAACAGCTCAAAGAAAAAGGCTTTAAGGCGCGCACACTGAGCTTTCCCGATTATGAGAGCGACACCTCGGCGCTTGTCAGAATGTATCTGGGCGGTCAGCTGGGGGACAGTCCCGATGATGTGAACGCCTATGCGGCGTCGTCGTTCTATGCGGTCGACCGCGTGGCGTCCTTCCTCAACAGCTGGGGCAAGGATTATCAGACCTATGACTATATCATCGCCGACAGATATGTCACCTCGAACCTCATCCACCAGATGGCGAAGGTCGCCGAGGATGAGCGCGACGACTATATTGACTGGCTGTTCGACTTCGAGTACCGCCGGCTGGGCGTACCGGAGCCGGACATGGTGATCTTCCTCGACGTCAAGCCCGAGATCAGTCAACAGCTGATGCTCACGCGCTATCAGGGCGACGAGTCCAAGAAGGACATCCATGAGAGCAACTTCAACTACCTCATGCGATGCAGAAAGAGCGCGATGTACGCGATCGAAAAGCTCGGATGGACCGTCATTTCGTGTGACGACGGAGAGAAGATGCGCTCGATCGAGAGCATCGGCGACGAGATCATGAGCTTGATCAACGCCGGCGAATAAAGAATCAATGAGGCGCGGGCAGCGCCCAACCTTCATTCTTAACCGGTAACCAATAACCCTTATCCATTATCCATTCACGCGCCCAAGGCGCAAAGGAGGTAACCTTATGTTTTATGTGTTCTTAGCTGACGGATTTGAAGAAACCGAGGCGATCGCGCCGATCGACATCCTGCGCAGAGCGGGCATCCATGTATGCACCGTCGGCGTGGGCGGCGATATGATCCGTTCCTCGCATAATATCTATGTGAATGCCGATATTAATATCGAGCGCTTTGAAATCAACGAGGGCATCGAGGGCGTGATCCTGCCCGGCGGAATGCCCGGCGTCACCAACCTCTATGCCGATGAGCGCGTCCTCAATGCGGTTCGCTACTGTTATGACAACGATCTCTTTGTCTGTGCGATCTGTGCCGCGCCATCTATTCCCGGCAGACTCGGCATCCTCGACGGCAAGGACGCGACCTGCTTCCCCGGCTTCGAGAAGGATCTCGAGGGTGCAAAGATCACCGGAAAGCACGTTACCGTCGACGGCAAGATCATCACCGCCAAGGGCGCGGGCTGTGCGCTGGAGTTCGGCTTCGCCATCGTCGGCGAGGTACGCGGCAAGAAAGCTGCCGATAACGTTGCGGTTTCCATGCAGTGCAAATGAGTACTATCAAAAAGCCTGCGAAAACCGACAAGCCGTTTATGCGGCGTTTCTTTCAGGAAAAGCGTAATATTCTTTCAGAGAATAATAAGCACGAGATGGACATGGAGATCCAGAGCCGTCTCTTGATCAGCGAGGAATACCGCAGGGCGAAAACGATCCTGATCTATGCGGCGCGCGAGAATGAGATCGCGACTGAATTGATCATCCACGCGGCGCTCGCGAATCACAAGACGGTCGCGCTGCCGGTGTGTCACGACGGCGGCATCATGACCTTTCACCGTATCGCTTCGCTGACCGATCTCAAAGAGGGCAGGTACGGTATCATGGAGCCTGACGACTCCTGCGAGGTCGTCATCCCCGACGAAGCGACGCTGTGCGTCTGTCCGGCGCTGTGCTGTGATATGCGCGGCTATCGGCTCGGATGGGGCGCGGGGTACTATGACCGGTATCTTGCGAACGCTGTCTGCGTCAAGGCGGCGCTGTGCTACAGCGACAGCCTGATCCCCGAATTCGACGCGGCGGACTATGACGTTAAGATGGATCTCGTATTCACCGAGAATTTTACACGACGCCTTTGAGTGTAGGGGAGGGGCTTGCTCCTCCCGCAAAACAGTTGACGTTACGAGAAATTTCGAATAAAGGAGAATCATTATGAGTGAGGATTCACGAAATAATATCGACTCAAACTCGATCGAGGAGACCCGCCGAAAGAAGATGGAGGAGTTCAAGCAGTCGTTTGACCAGAACGCCATCCGCGGCGAGTATGAGGACGACGCTGCAGGTACAACACAGATGTACTCCGACGAAAGCTCGGTGACCTCTTACAGCACCGACAGCTCGTCCCTCAAGCGCAGAAAGGGTCACGACGAGATCAATTCCTTCTCTGACAGCGATACCAGAAAGCGCATCGAGCGCGACTCCAAGAAGGAGTTAAAGCAGCAGAAGAAGGAAGAGAAGAAGATCGAGAAGCTCAAAGCCAAGCGCAACCGACGGATCTTCAAGCTGGTGTGGCTGTCGATGATCATCATCGTCGGCGTCATGGTCGCCCAGTATATTCTTGTCGGCGTGAACGATCTGCTCGGCATCAGCCGCACGAACAATCCCCATACCGTCACCGTGAGCATCCCCGCGAATCCCACGCTGGATGACATCGCGAACGCGCTCAAGGAAAAGGGCGTGATCGAGCGTACCTCGTTCTTCAAGATGTACGCGAACTTCACCTCGAACGTCGAGGGCTTCCGCCAGGGCGATTTCCAGATCGACACCAACAAGGACTATGAGGCGATCATCAATTATCTGCAGTCTAACGTCAACCGTACCGATATCGTGACCGTCCAGATCACCGAGGGCATGAGCGTTCTCGAGATCGCCGATACCCTGCACGAAAACGGCGTTATCAGTGATATCCAGGCGTTCCTCGATACCTGCAACAGCAACGAGTTCGACGAGGATTATCCCTTCCTCAAGGCGATCACCAACGCGGGCGACCGTTACTATAAGCTCGAGGGCTATCTGTTCCCCGATACCTATGACTTCTACCTCAGCGAGAAACCTGCGGCGGTCATCGAGAAGTTCCTCTATAACTTTGAGAACAAGATCACCCTGCACAAGGAGAAGTACTTCGGCAGCAAGGACAAGGTCACACTCGAGCAGGCGGCGGCAGGCACCGGTTACACCACCGACCAGATCCTGACCATCGCTTCGATCATCCAGGCGGAGGCGGCGAACAAGGAGGATATGTACTACATTTCCTCAATCCTGCACAACCGTCTTGACTACGGCGCGGCGAGCGGCGTTGCCAAGCTTAACTGCGACTGTACCGTCTACTATCCCTACCGTAAGGCGGAGAATGTTCCCGAGAGCATCAGGACCACCTTCGTTTCCCGATACAACACCAATAACTTTGACGGCCTACCCGCAGGTCCGGTATGCAACCCCGGTGCGGAGGCGATCAAGGCGGCGATCAAGCCCTATGAATCCGACTACCTGTTCTTCTGCCACGACACCGTCGAGAACGGTGCCACCCCGATGTACGCCGAGACGCTCGAAGGACACGAGGAGAACCTTTCCATGATCGGCAAGGCGCAGTCCACCGAGGAGATCGGTTGGGGATGGTAAAGCCCGAGGTGCTGTCGCCCGCCGGCGACAGAGAGAGCTTTGACGCCGCGCTGAGCTTCGGCGCCGATGCGGTGTACCTCGCGGGCAAGCAGTTCGGCATGCGGACAGCATCCAAGAATTTTTCCCCGGAAGAATTAAAATACGCCTGCGACAAAGCGCATGAGCTGCATAAAAGGGTCTATCTGACCTGTAATACATTACCGAGAAACGCCGACATCCCCGCGATGCCGGAGTTTCTGCGAAATGCCGCCGACTGCGGCGTCGACGCCTTCATCATCGCCGATCTCGGCGTGTTCGAAATGGCGAAGAAGGTCGCTCCCGATGTGGAGCGCCATGTCTCGACCCAGGGCGGTATCATCAACTATGAATCCGCGCTCGCGTGGTACAACATGGGCGCGAAACGCGTCGTGCTGGCGCGCGAGATGCGCCTCGACGAGATCGCCGAGATGCGGGCGAAGATTCCGAAGGAACTCGAGATCGAGTGCTTTGTCCACGGTGCGATGTGCGTGTCGTTCTCCGGCAGATGCCTGATCTCGTCGTTCATGACGGGTCGCGACGCCAACCGCGGCGACTGCGCCCAGCCCTGCCGCTGGAAGTATCACCTGATGGAGGAGACCCGCGAGGGCGAGTTTTTCCGGTCGAGGAGACCGACGGCGGTACATATCTCTACAACTCCCGCGATCTGTGCATGATCGAGCATATCCCCGAGCTGATCAACGCGGGCGTCGACAGCCTGAAGATCGAGGGCAGGGCGAAAACCTATTACTACACCGCCGTGACGACCAACGCCTACCGTCACGCGGTTGACGAGTATTGCGCGAACCCCTCTGAGGATTATACCCTCAGTCCGTGGATCCGCGAGGAACTCGAAAAAATCAGCCACCGCGCGTATTCCACCGGCTTCTTCTTCGGAAATGAGCCGGGTCAGGAAACGAAGAACGGCGGCTATATCCGGCACTACAACGCCGTAGCGGTATGTGAGGAAAGCTCCGCCGACAACGTTTGTGTGATCACACAGCGCAACAAGTTCCTTGTCGGCGATACGCTCGATATCCTGCCGCCCGACGGGTATTCCTACAACGTCAAGTGTCTTTCTCTGAGAAACGAGGACGGGGAAGAGGTTCCCTCGGCTCCGCACCCGATGCAGCGCCTCTATATGACGACCGATCGCCCGGTGGTCAAGGGGTCGGTGATTCGGAAGAAGAATCTGTCGTAGGGGCGGGTCTTGACCCGCCCGTTTCCCGAAGGGAAGTGGCAAATGGTTGAATACAGATAAAACTGTCAGAAAAAGTCCGCGTCTTTCTGATTTTGATTATTCATCATCGAGATACTACTTTGTGACAATTTGTACAGATGCACGGCGTTGTCTTTTCGGATCGGTCCGCGATACGTTTGATAACGGCGAAATGGTACTGAACGACATCGGATGGATCGTCAGTCATCATATAAACGGATTGAATGACAGGTATTCGTCCGTTAGTGTTGACAAGTATGTAATTATGCCGAATCATATTCATATGATTCTGGAGCTCGATAACGACAATCAGATCCCGCTGACACAGATCATCGGACTCTTGAAGTCCGGCATATCAAGAGAAATCGGTTTTAAAGTATGGCAACGTTCTTTTCACGATCATATTATCAGAAATGAGACTGACTATATTAACATTTGGAATTATATCGAGCATAATCCTGCCGGATGGGCTATGGATCGGTATTATAATCAATCATAGATTATCGCTGCAACGGCGTCGCCTGCGGCGAACGGGCGGGTCAAGACCCGCCCCTACATATGAAATTACAACCAAAGCGAGGTTATGAAAAAATGCAGTACATGGGTCTGAACGACTTACGCGAAAAATTCCTGTCATTCATGGAGAGCAAGGGGCATCTGCGTCTGCCGTCCTTTCCGCTGATCCCGAAGGACGACAACTCACTGCTCCTGATCAACTCCGGTATGGCGCCGATGAAGAAGTATTTCACCCGCGAGGTCACCCCTCCGCGCGATCGCGTCACCACCTGTCAGAAGTGCATCCGCACTCCCGATATCGAGCGCGTCGGTATCACCGCCCGCCACGGCACCTCCTTCGAGATGCTGGGCAATTTCTCATTCGGTGATTACTTCAAGCATGAGGCGACCGCATGGGCGTGGGAGTTCTTCACCAAGGAACTCGAGATGCCCGTCGACAAGCTCTACGTTTCCATCTATCAGGATGACGACGAGGCGTTCGACATCTGGACCAAGGAGGTCGGCGTCGACCCCTCTCACATGGTTCGTTTGGGAAAGGAGGACAACTTCTGGGAGCATGGCTCCGGTCCCTGCGGCCCCTGCTCCGAGATCTACTTCGACCGCGGCGACGAGCATGGCTGCGGCAAGCCCGACTGTCATGTCGGCTGTGAATGCGACCGTTTCGTCGAGGTCTGGAACCTTGTTTTCTCTCAGTTTGAATCCGACGGCAAGGGTACCTATACGCCCCTTGCCCGCAAGAATATCGACACCGGTATGGGACTCGAGCGTCTTGCCTGTGTGATGCAGGGCGTGGACAACCTGTTCTTAGTTGACACCGTCCAGAATATCATGAAGCACATCAGCGCGGTCGTCGGCGTGAACTACGGCGAGAATGAGAAGAGCGATATCTCTCTGCGCGTCATCACCGACCACATCCGCTCCACCACCTTCATGATCGCCGACGGCGTTATGCCGTCCAACGAGGGCAGAGGCTATGTCCTCCGCCGACTGCTCAGACGCGCTGCGCGCCACGGCAGACTGCTCGGCTACTATGAGCCGTTCCTCTACAAGATCTGTGAGACCGTCGTCAAGGAGAACGCTTCGGCGTATCCCGAGCTGGTCGAGAAGCAGGAATACATCACGAAGCTCATCCGCGTTGAGGAGGAGAATTTCGCCAAGACCATCGACCAGGGCATGAACATGCTCCAGAATATCATGGAGAAGGCGGACACCACGATCCTCTCCGGCGAGGACGCCTTCAAGCTCAACGATACCTTCGGATTCCCGATCGACCTGACCCGCGAGATCCTTGAGGAAAAGGGCATCGCGGTTGACGTCGAGCGCTTCCGCGAGCTGATGAACATCCAGAAACAGCGCTCCCGCAAGGCGCGCAAGAATGCCGGCGCCGACGCGTGGGTTTCCGACAGCGTCGATCTGTCCGATATCGCGGCGACAGAATTCATCGGATATACAGAGTATGAGAGCGAGAGCAAGGTACTCGCAATCGTCAAGAACGGCGAACGCGTTGACCGCGCTCAGGAGGGCGACAGCGTTGTCATCGTCCTCGACAGGACTCCGTTCTATGCCGAGAGCGGCGGTCAGGTCGCCGATACCGGCGAGCTGAATGTCGGCGGATGTTCCATCGACATCGACGACGTCAAGAAGGACGCTTCGGGCATCTTCCTGCACGGCGGCGTCATCACCACCGGTACGCTGGCTGTCGGCGATACCGCAAACGCGCTGATCGACGTCGAACGCAGACGCGAGATCATGCGCAACCATACCGCGGCTCACCTGTTGCAGGCGGCGCTGCGCGAGGTACTCGGCACCCATGTTCAGCAGGCGGGTCAGCTCGTCAACGAGGACGTCGTCCGCTTTGACTTCACCCACTTCTCCGCGATGACAGCCGAGGAGCTGATCAAGGTCGAGAAGCGCGTCAACGATATCATCCTCGAGGGCATCCCGGTCACCTGTACCGAGATGAGCATCGACGAGGCGAAGAAGAAGGGCGCGATGGCGCTCTTCGGCGAGAAGTACGGCGACGTTGTCCGCGTCGTGGAAGCCGGCGATTTCTCCAAGGAATTCTGCGGCGGTACCCATGTTGACAACACCGCGAAGGTCGGTCTGTTCAAGATCAAGCAGGAAGGCTCCGTTGCCGCAGGTGTACGCCGTATCGAGGCGGTCACCGGTCACAACGTCATCGGCTACCTCAGCGACACGGTCGTGGCAGTCGGTCAGGCGGCGGAGGCGCTCCATATCAACAACCCGCTCGAGATCGTAGCAGGCGCGGCGAGAATTGCCGAGCGTCTGAAAGAGGCTGAGAGAGAGATCGAACAGCTCAAGGAGAAGCTTGCGGCAGACGATGTAAACAACATCATCGACAATGCCGAGAAGGTCGGCGACACGATGATCCTCACCGCGATGTACAATGGTATGTCCGCTGATATGCTCCGTAAGATCGGTGAAAGCGTCAAGGACGCGGTCGAGGACGCAGTCGGCGTCGTAGCAGGCGTCAGCGACGGCAAGCTCGCGTTCTGCTGTGTCTGCACCAAGGCGGCTATCGCAAAAGGTCTCAAGGCGGGCAACATCGTCCGTGAGGTCGCGAAGATCGCCGGCGGTAACGGCGGCGGCAAGCCCGAGATCGCGATGGCAGGCGGCAAGGATATCACCAAAGCCGACGAAGCCCTCTACGCTGTCAAGAGCATCGTAGAATCCATGCTGAAATAATCATTGAAAATTAATGCTGATTGCATAAGAAGATCCCACTCTGTTGTTGGCAGAGTGGGATTCTTTTGTGGATAACTCTGTGGAAAGCTTGTGGATATGTGGAAAAGTCGCAGACCTCTGTCTTTCTCTTTTCCTTTATCATTTCATTCCATTCCATTATCTTTTTCTTTTTCTTTGACTTTGTCTTTATCTTAGTTACATTTGTTAACAATTGTTCATTCGGAAAGCATTTGGTTTTTATTGAGCTCCTTGTAGGTGAACAGGATCACGATCGCCGAGATGACCGCTGTCAGGATATCCGACACCGGCATGGAATACAGAACGCCGTCGAGTCCGAAGAACAGCGGCAGCAGCAGCGCGAAGCCTACGCCGAATACGATCTCACGCACCATTGACAGCATCGTGGATGCGACCGCTTTGCCCATCGCCTGCAGGAAGATGAAGGACGCCTTGTTGATACAGGCGAAGACGATCATGCACAGATAGATGCGGAATGCCTTGACGGCGAAATCGGTGTAGTAGGCGCTCTCGTTCGCTGCGCCGAAGATGTTGATCAGCGCGGTGGGGAAGAGTTCGACGATGATCAGGGCGACTGCTCCGACAGCCGCTTCGGCGATCAGGAGCTTGGTGAACAGTTCTTTGACGCGGTTGTATAGCCTTGCGCCCATGTTGAAGCCGACGATGGGGATGCAGCCCGCCGCCATGCCGACCACGATGGAGATCACGATCTGGAAGAACTTCATGACGATGCCGACGACTGCCATCGGGATCTGGGCGTACTGTGCCTGTGAGAAGGTCGGGTCGAGCGCGCCGTATTTCGCGATCATGTTATTGATCGCCGCCATCGCCGCGACCAGCGAGATCTGGGACAGAAAGCTGCACACGCCGAGCATCAGCGTTCGCTTGACGATGTGCGCTTTGAGACGAAAGTTGGCTTTACCGATATGAACGGATTTTGTGTGGAGCAGATACCAAAGCGCGAGGACTGCGGTGACGATCTGACCGAGGACGGTAGCGACCGCCGCACCCGTCATGCCCCAGCGGAACACGAAGATGAACACCGGGTCGAGAATGATATTGATCACCGCTCCCGCGAGGGTGGAGATCATCGCGAAACGCGGACTGCCGTCGGCGCGGATAACCGGATTCATCGCCTGACCGAACATGTAGAAGGGGACGCCGAGCGTGATCCAGAAGAAGTATTCCTTCGACAGCGAATAGGTCTCGGCGTTGACCGTGCCGCCGAACATCGTGACGATGCCGTCGCTGAAGATCAGGTATACGGCGGTGAGCAGAACGCTCGATAACAGGGTCAGCAGGATGGAATTGCCCATGCTGCGGGAGGCGTCCTCCGAGCTGCCTTTGCCGAGACTCAGGCTGACAAAGGCGCAGCAGCCGTCGCCGATCATCACGGCGATCGCGAGGGCGATGACCGTCAGCGGGAAGATGACGGTATTTGCCGCGTTGCCGAACGAGCCGAGGTAGTCGGCGTTAGCGATGAATATCTGGTCAACGATGTTGTACAGCGCGCCGACCAAGAGCGATATGATACAGGGAACGGCATAGCGGCGCATGAGCCTGCCGGTTTTCTCTGTCCCGAGATTTGTTCCGATAGCTTCCATAGTTTACCTCCGAGATGTGGCAAAATAGAAAAATACGGCGCAAGTCCGAAGCTGGACTTACGCCGTATGGCCACACACTATTCTTATTTTATCACAAGGTGCGGGATTTTTCAAATGGGCTTTTTTCAAGAAAATGCGGCAGAAAAACCGATGAATCTTGTGGGTTATTGCAGTGCTTTTTCGCATGAAATCCGAGCGGGGAGGTGGTATAATGAAGGTATCAAGAACCGAGGTGGAGAAGATGACGAAGCTGGAAATGATCAAGAGCCGCGTGAATTACTTGTATACCCATTCGCCGAAGGTGCGCATGAACGTCAAGCTCATGCATCCGAAGCTGGAGCTGAACAACGACCCTGTGGAGATCAAGGCGGTGTATAAGAATGTGTTCCGCATCGAGGAATACAGCACCGGTGTGCCGAAATGCCACACCCTGCAATACACCGATATCCTGACGGGACAGTTCCAAATCGTGGAGTGATACTAAGTATCAACAAAACACTTTAACATCTATTGCATCTTATTTCGCATAGCTGCGTTGTCGAGCTTGACAGGCGACAGCCTGCCTGCGCTCTCCGCCTTGCTCTGCAAAATAATCTGCTAATATCTGTTTTAAGTTTT
>JAFSRK010000045.1 GCA_017446165.1 Ruminococcus sp. | reverse complement strand
GGCGGCAGCGTCGACACCGTCTCGCGGTGTCTGGTGGAGCGGCGGAGCTTTTCGGTGAGCTGTTCATAGTCGAGCTTGCGGCTGTCCGAGGAATACAGCGCCGCGCCGATCGCGACGGCATAGAGTCCGTATTCGGGGAAGAGAGCGTGATCGTGATCGAGCTTCAAGGTCTCGACAAAGCGCTCCCTGAGTCCCTTGCAGTAGTACAGCGGGCCGCCGAGGAACATGACCTTGCCGTCGATGCGCCTGCCCTGCGCGAGTCCCGCGACCGTCTGGTTGACGACCGCCTGATAGATCGAGGCGGCGATGTCCGCCTTGGTCGCGCCCTGATTGATCAGCGGCTGGATATCGGTCTTTGCGAAGACGCCGCAGCGCGACGCGATCGGATAGATCTGCTCGTGCTGAAGGCTCAACGCATCCATCTCGGTGTTTGAGACGTTCAGCAGGGTCGCCATCTGGTCGATGAACGCGCCCGTACCGCCGGCACAGGAGCCGTTCATGCGCTCGTCAAGGCCGCCCTTGAAGAAGATGATCTTCGCGTCCTCGCCGCCCAGCTCGATCACGGCGTCCGTGTCGGGTTCCAGACACCGTACACATTCGGCGGTGGCGTAGACCTCCTGCACAAAGCGCAGCTCGGCGGCGTTCGCCATGCCGAGTCCCGCCGAGCCGGAGACCGCGACGGTGAAGCTGCGGTCCTTGAGGAGATCGGCGATCGCCTCGATCATCTCGAGCGTTTTGCGGCGCACCTGAGAATAGTGCCGCTCATAACAGCCGTAGACCATCTCGCCGTTGTCGATGACGACGACCTTGGCGGTGGTGGAGCCGATGTCGATGCCGACCAGCATGTTATCGGATGTTCTGTTTTTCACATCTTGTATTTTCATATACTTACCTCAAAAAGAAAATAAGCGGTTTTGTCGTATCTTGCAGAAAAAAGCTATACAGATTATATTTTACCACTAATACAAATAAATGCAACGTTCGGGCGTCTAATTCTTATTTGTATAAGGGCTGTGTTTTTTGTGAAAAAACACGAAAGAGCCGATGCGTTTTTGTACGCATCGGCTCTTATAGAGGATTTTCCTTTGGTAATGATCGGATTATTCGTCTTTGCTCAGATCGGCGGTCTTGTAGATGAACTTGACCTCGCCGTCCATCTCGTCGGTCAGACCTGTGTAGCTCTTGTAGTTCTTCGAGACGTCCACGGCGGCTTTCAGTCGGGTGACGGTCTTGCCGAGGTCGTTGTTCAGCAGATCGAGGATCTTGCTGATGCCCTGCTCGTTGAACTGCTTGAGTCCGTCGGAGAGCTGCATGGAGCCGTCCTTGAGCTGTGTAACGCCGTCGACCAGCGCGGGAACGCCGTTCTTCAAGGTGAGGATGCCGTCGAGCAGCTGCTTGGCGCCTGTTGAGAGCTGAGCGGTGCCGTTCTTGAGGTTGCCGGTGCCGTCAGCGAGCTGACCCGCACCGACCTTGAGGTCGACCGCGCCGCCGGAAAGCTGTGAGGATCCCGACTGCAGCTGACCCGCACCGGATTTCAGCGTGCCGGTGCCGGATTTGAGCTGACCCGCGCCTTTCGAAGCGGATTCAACACCCGCGGTGTAGGTCTTCAATCCGGTGTTGAACTGCTTATAGCTGTCGAGCTGAGCTTTGAGGTTCTTGATGGTCTCGACGCCTGCCTTCGCTTGGGCGACGGCGTTGCTGATGCCTTTTTGTACATCTTCGCTCTGCATGTTCTGGTCGATCAGCTGCGCGATCTGGGTCTCGGTATTCTGCTCGATCAGCCCCTTGACCTCGTCGCCCTGCATATTCTGGTCAACAAGACCGGAGACGGTCGCCTTTGTCTCGTCGGAATTCATGTTCGCTTCGATCGTGCCGTTTATCTGTGTTTGAGTCGCTTCGTCGACCATGCCCGCTTCAACGGCGGCGTTGTAGTCGTCGACGCTGTAGTTGAGGGCAGCGAGGACGCTCGCGGTGACCTGCGCCCTGACGCCTGCTTCGACCTGCGCCTGAACGTTCTCTCTGACCGCGGCGGTAACGCCCGCGACGACCTG
>JAFSRK010000044.1 GCA_017446165.1 Ruminococcus sp. | reverse complement strand
ATCAAGGTCATGAGCCGCGCATACGGCGCCGACGCAGCCTATATGTGGGAATCCTCGGGCGCTGACGGTTACACCGTCAAGGAATGTGACAAAGCCGACCACGGCACCGTCATCATCCTGCACATCAAGGAAGACACCGACGACGAGAACTACTCCGCCTACCTCGAGACCTACCGCATCCGCGAGCTGATCAAGAAGTACAGCGACTATATCCGCTACCCGATCCGCATGCTCACCGAGCATCAGCATAAGAAGGACGACTCCGACGAGTACGAGACCGTCCACGAGGACGAGACCCTCAACTCGATGATCCCGATCTGGAAGAAGTCCCCCTCCGAGGTCAGCGACGACGAATACAACAACTACTACAAGGACAAGTTCGGCGACTATGAGAATCCGATCAAGGTCATCCGCCAGAAAGCGGACGGTACCGCCGAATACACCGCCCTGTTGTTCATCCCGTCCCACACCCCCTATGACTACTACAGCCGCGAGTACGAGAAGGGCTTACAGCTCTATTCCAGCGGCGTGATGATCATGGAGAAGTGCAAGGAGCTGATCCCCGATCACTACAGCTTCGTCAAGGGCTTGGTCGACAGCGCGGATCTCTCGCTGAACATCTCGCGCGAGATGCTCCAGCATGACCGCCAGCTGAAAATCATCGCCAAAGCCCTCGAGAAAAAGATCACCTCGGAGCTGCAGAAGATGCTCAAGACCGACCGCGAGAAGTACGAGGAATTCTTCAAGGCGTTCGGCGCCCAGCTCAAGTGGGGCATCTATTCCTCGTTCGGCGCGAACAAGGACACCCTGCAGGATCTGATTATGTTCACCTCGTCGAACGACAGAAAGCTGACCACCCTCAAGGAGTATGTCGAGCGCACCGCCGAGGAACAGAAGAAGATCTACTATGCCGTCGGCGAGAGCGTCGAGAAGATCTCGCTCCTGCCGCAGGTCGAGGCGGTACTCGCCCACAACTATGAGGTGCTGTACCTGACCGAGGACATCGACGAATTCGCCCTGCAGATTCTGCGCGAGTACGACGGCAAGGAATTCTTGAACGTCTGCACCGAGAACCTCGACCTCGCCGACGACGAGGACAAGGAAAAGCTCAAAGAAGCCAACGAGAGCGCGACGAGCCTCTTTGACTTCATCCGCGATTCGCTCGGCGGCGCTGTCGCCAAGGTGCAGTACACCAACACCCTCCACAACCACCCTGTCAGCCTGTCGAGCGAGGGTTCGCTGTCCGTCGGCATGGAACAGATCCTCAACAAGATGCCCGGCGCACAGGATCAGAACATCAAGGCGGAGACCGTCCTCGAGATCAACGTCGATCACCCGATCAAGGACAAGCTCACCGAGCTGTTCGAGAACGACAAGGACAAGCTCAGGGATTACAGCAAGATCCTGTATGCCCAGGCGCGTCTGGTCAACGGTCTGTCCATCGACAACCCTGCCGAGATCTCCGACCTCGTCTGCAACCTGATGCTGTAATCAATTGGTAGGGGATGGGCTTGCTTCTCCCGATCACAACAACCGCAACACAAAAATCGCCCCGCAGATTTCGCGATCTGCGGGGCTTTCCTTATGTATCTATAACTTGATAATATGCCGACGGCTCTATCTTCTCGAGCTTTTCGGTATCAGCGTCAGGGAAACGCTGTCGGAACACTTCTTCCTCCGCCGTCAGGAACGGTATATTCTCGCTGTTGAGAGCGGCGATCTTCTGCTCACGACTTTTGCGTAACGATCTCTGTACGAGCTTCATCGCGACCGTCACTCCGATCAGCACGACCGCGGGCAGGATCACCAACGCACCGACACCCATGAACAGCTCGGCAACGCCGACGATCGTCGCCAGCACGCTCATCGCGAGCAGGGTGTTGAACACCGTGTTGAACCACCGCGAACGCATCCGCGACCACGGCTCCCTGTGACCGCATTTTCGGCATTTTCCGAGCAGGTTGAGGTCGTAGTATTTTCCGACGTCCCCGCTGTCCTCGGCACGCGCGGTCAGCATCTCCTGCGCCTCGTCGAGCTTCTTTTCCGCCGCGGCTTTTCTCTCGTTCTCTGAGCGTGAAAGTCCGATCTCGTCATAGCGGTACTGCAGAATGATCTTCTGCTTCGCGAGATTCTCCTCGCCGCAGGCGGAGCATCGATGCCCCTCATACAGCCACATCGCCCTTTTCGCGTCCTTCATGTTGTTAAAAAGTCCCATGATTCACCTACTCCGTCCTCGGCACTAAGCCGATCTCGCTCAGAAACTCCTGTCCGATATCCGTCGCGACGGAGTTGATCGTCTCCGACGCATAGTTGCTCACGACCGCCAGATACAGGTCAAACGCAGGGATATAGATGACGAAGGAATAGAAGCACGGGATGCTCCCGGTGTGAAAATATCCGTTCGCGATCCCCATATTCGCGATCATCAGCCCGTAGCCGTAGGACGAATAGCCGTCGTCGCCCTCACAATGCTCGGTCGTCATCAGTTTATACATCTCGTCGCCCAGTACCCTGCCGCCGTGGAGGGCGATATCCCACTTGTACAAGTCCTTGGGACTCGCCATGATATCGCCGCAGCCGAACGCGACTCCGTTGTAGCCAAGGATATCTGCGCCGTTGGTATTGTGATATCCCTTCGCGACGACCGCGTCGGGGTTGTCATAGTTCTCCATGAAGCCCGCGGTCTCCATCCCGAGCGGTTCAAAGAAATTCGTCCTCAGATAGTCAAAGTAGCTGATACCCGAGACCTGTTCGATGATCTCACCGAGCAAAAAGTAGTTCGAGTTGCAGTAACTGAACCGATCTCCCTGATCGAACAGCAAGTCCTGCGAGAGGATCCACTGTCGGAGTGCGGCGCGGTTTTCCTCCGTGCTGTTCTCCTCGGTGACGCCGT
>JAFSRK010000043.1 GCA_017446165.1 Ruminococcus sp. | reverse complement strand
TGATCACCCGACTGGGCGACCTCGCGGAGTATATCAACACCGAGTGGGTCACCAACCTGATCAACAAGATATCCTTTGACAAGCATTTCTCCAACTTCTTCACGGGTATCATCAGTCTGTCCAGCGTTGTATTCTATCTTTCCGTCTGCGCGGTGTTCCTGTTCCTCACTGCCCGCGTATTCGAAAAACGCCGCTGGAGCTGAGGAGGTGCCGCATGAGTAACAAAAAAAGAACCTCCGAACAGTCAAAGGGCGGTATCAAGCGCTTCTTCTCATCCCGCTCGACCCGCCGCGGGATCACTTCGATCGGCGTGACAGTGCTGGTGATCGCCGCCGTAATCCTCGTCAACGTGATCCTCGCGATCCTCTCGTCCCACCACGCGATGTACGTCGACGTCACCGCAAACCGCACCTACAAGCTCCAGAGCGCGACCGTCGACTATCTGAACAATCTCGACCGTGAAGTCGATATCTATGTCCTCGCGAGCGAAGAGGATCTGACCACCACCGCCTCGACCAACTACCAGTTCTATGTTCAGGCGAACCGGCTCCTGCACGAGTTCGAGTACACCTCCGACAAGATTCGCCTGCACTATGTCGATCTGGTCAAGAACCCGACCTTCCTCGCGGATTATCCCGACGTCAACCGCTCTCAGTCCCACATGATGCTGATCGTCAGCGGCAAGAACTACACCACCCTCGACCCCACCGACGTATTCAGCTATGATACCGAGACCTATCAGGAAGAGGGCTACATGGTCGTCAACTCCCAGCATGTCGAGCAGTCCGTCACTACCGCGATCCTCAAGGTCACCGATGACGAGCATACCGTCGTCAGCGTGCTGACGGGACTCGACGAGGCGGATATCTCCGCGTTCGGCTCGCGTCTTGCGATGAACGCCTACGACGTTGAGTCCGTGAACCTCTACACCGGCGACATCTCGGAAAAATCCGAGTTTCTGATCATCTACAAGCCGCTGTCCGATATCGACGAGGATATCTACAAGAAGCTCAGCGACTGGCTCTATAACGACGGCAACTACGGTCATCACATCATCTACTTCGCGAACGATGACGTCGACGCCGCGCTTTACCCGAACCTCAACGCCCTGACCTCCGACTACGGCATAGCGGTGAAATACGCCTATATCTTCGAGAAGGACGAGGAGCACCTCATCCCCGGCAACAACCTGAACAATTCGCTGTTCGACTATGCCGACGCCGAATTCACCAAGGATCTCAACAGCAAGTCGAAGAAGATCATCATGGGCGGCGAGCGCGGAACGCTCGCGATCGATGTGCTGGATAACGCAGTCGCTTCTCCGCTCTTGAATTCCTCCGAGGACGTCCAGCTCTATGACATCAAGACCCAGGAGCTGCAGGACGTCGAAGGCACGCTCTGCGGCGCGGCGATCGGCAGAAAGGGCGGCGCCTCCGGCGCGAACTCGTCCGTGGTCGTTGTCGGCTCCTACTACGCCGTCAGCAACCTCTACCTCACCGCCGACACCTATAACAACGCCGCCTACTTCGTCAACCTGTTCAACGTTCTGTCCGAAAAGCCCAACGCGGGCATCATCATCGAGGGCAAGGATCCCACCTCCACCGAGCTGGGCGTCAGCTCCGCAGCCGACATCTCCTTCCTCGGTATCTTTGTCCGCTTCATCCTGCCCGCGGCGGTACTGATCGCGGGACTGGTCATCTGGATCAAAAGGAGGCACCAATAATGTCTGAAGCCCCCGAAACCAAGCCGAACACCACCCCCGAGGAATCCGTCGAAAAAACCTCCGACGACGCGCTCGAGAGCTTTCTGAGCCGTACCCCGGAGCCGGACAAAAAGGACGAACCCCCTAAAAAGAAAACAAAGCTCAGCCGCGGATCGATCGCGCTGATCATCGCGATCATCGTGGTGGCGATCCTCGCCGCAGTGGCCGTGATCGTCGCGAACCAACCCGTCACCGCCGATCCGAACGCCGTGCCGCCGATCGTCGAAGCTCAGCTTGCCACCACCGTCGACGAGAAGGGCGAGCACCATGTCGAGATCCCGACCGACGAGGAGGGCGAGATCAAGCAGAACGGCTACGGCGATCTGGTATCCTATGTTCCCGCCGACATCGTCACGATCGAGGTCGAGAACACCGCGGGATCCTTCACCGTCTCCGCCGAGACTCCCGACGGCGAGTCGACCGTCTATACCATCAGCGGCTTTGAGGGCTACGACCTGCGCACGGGTATCGCCGACGCCGTCGCGAACGACGCGGCGACCCTGAGCTTCACCTCGATCGCCGCGGTCGGCGGCAACCTCGCCGACTTCGGACTCGACCGTCCCCGCGCGAATGTGCATGTCAGCTACACCGACGGCACCTCGGCGCATTTTCGCATCGGCAACGAAGCCGACGGCGGCGTCGGCACCTATGCGACCCTCGGCGATGACTCCGATGTTTTCCTCGTCAGCAACGATTCCGTCGACTCGTTCTTCTACAGCGTGCTGGAGTTCATCAGCTACGATATTACCCCAGCCGCCGAGAACGTCGATCAGAACAGCTTCTCCGTGATCGAGATCAGCGGCGCCCGCTATGACGACCCGATCACCCTCGTCCCGAACACCGACACCGCGTTCAAGAACAACTTCCGTCTGACCGCGCCCTATGAGATGCTCGCCGACAACTATGAGGGCAACGATATCGCCGGCACGATCCGCGATCTCTATGCCGAGTCGGTCGTATGCGTCAATCCGAGCGCGAACCAGCTCAGCGAATACGGCGTCGCCGAACCCTATGCCGCCGTACACGCGGTCTATCCCGACGTCGAGATCAACCTCGCCTGCTCCAAAGCGACCGACGACGGTCTGGTGAACCTCTACAACGCGGACAAGGGCATCATCTATACCATCCGCGACGACGCGCTCGGCTGGGCAAACACGAGCCTCGAGCTGCTTTTGCCCAAGACCGTCATCGAGCTGAACAAAGAAGCCGTCAGCGGTATCACCGTCACCAGTGCGTCGAAGGACTACACCTTTGAGGTCAGCACGACCAAGAAGACCGTCGACAATCAGGAGGCGACCGTCACGACAGCGAAGCTCAACGGCAAACGCATCCCCGAGGACAGCTTCAACATCTTCTTCCAGAACTTAAGCGGCATGAAGAACCTCGGCGCGGTGAACGAGTCCGGCACGAACATCGTCTA
>JAFSRK010000042.1 GCA_017446165.1 Ruminococcus sp. | reverse complement strand
TGTGAAAAATGCGGCAGACCCTATCATACCGAGAGCTTGAAGCCCAAGGTAGAGGGTGTGTGCGATGATTGCGCAGGCGCCCTTATTCAGCGCAAGGACGACCATCCTGATACAGTCAAGGCTCGTCTTGATATCTATCACAAAGAGACCGAGCCGCTCAAGGACTATTATGAGAAGCAGGGCAAGCTCTATGTTGTCGAGGGTATGAACTCGGTAGCAGAGACCACTGCCGCTACCTTCAAGGCTCTTGAGGCGTAAGCATGATTGTAGTCAAGACCGCACGCGAAATCAGATTAATGCAGGACGCGTGTACGCTGTCCGCGCGAGCGTTGAAGCTCGCCGGAGAGATGGTCGAGCCGGGCGTGTCGACGCTTGAGATCGACACGGCAGTTCGTAAATTCATCGAGGGTGAGGGCGGCGTGCCCTCCACCCTCGGTTACGAAGGCTACCCGGCCAGCACCTGTATCTCCGTGAACAGCGTGGTAGTCCATGGCATACCGAGCAAAAAGACGATCCTGAAAAGCGGCGATATCGTGTCCATCGACATCATGGCGGGCATGCATGGGTTCCACGGCGACAACGCCTACACCTTTGCCTGCGGCGATATCAGCGAGGAAGCGAGAGCGCTCCTCGACGCGACGAAGGAGAGTCTTTACGAGGGAATCAAGGCGGCGCAGGCCGGAAATCGCATCGGCGATATCGGCAGCGCTGTGCAGAGGTATGTCGAAGCTCGCAGTTACGGGGTGGTACGGAATTTCACCGGCCACGGCGTAGGTGCGAATCTGCATGAAGAACCCAGCGTACCCAACTACGGTACTCCCGGAAGAGGTCCCCGCCTCTTACCCGGCATGACTATTGCAATCGAACCGATGATAACGCTCGGCGATCATCACACGAGGATCCTCAAGGACGGTTGGACGGCTGTCACCGTTGACGGCTCGCTCGCCGCACATTTTGAGCATACCGTGTGCATCACGCCGGACGGCCCGCTCATCATGACTCAGCTCAAGGAGTGATGTATGGATATCAGAGAGGGCAGCGTTGTGATCGCGAAGGCAGGACGCGACAAGGGAAAACCTTTCGCAGTGGTTGATATGATCGACAGCCGAACGGTACTCATTGCGGACGGAAGCTCCCGTCCCCTCGAGCGACCGAAGCGCAAGAACATCATCCATCTGCAGGCGACCGCAGCCTTGGTCGATTGCTTTACAACCAACCGACAATTACGATTATTCTTGAAAACTTTCAGCAAGGGAACTGAACCTTGCGCCGAAACCGTATAACAGGAGGTTAAGTTATGTCAAAACAGGACGTTATCGAAATAGAGGGTATCGTGACCGAAGCTCTGCCGAACGCACAGTTCAACGTTGAGCTTCCCAACGGCCACAAGATCCTGGCCGTGATCTCAGGCAAGCTGAGAATGAATTTCATCCGTATTCTCCCGGGCGACAAGGTGACCGTCGAGATGTCACCCTATGATCTCACCCGCGGCAGGATCACTTGGAGAACCAAATAAGGTTTCTCGAAACCGCATTTACTGATTCAACACTAAGGAAAGGAATGATATTTGTGAAAGTCAGACCTTCAGTAAAGAAAATGTGTGAGAAGTGCAAGATTATCAAGAGAAAAGGTAAAGTCATGGTAATCTGCGAGAACCCCAAGCATAAGCAGCGCCAGGGCTGATCGCGCGGCGATCGGCAACGAACTGTAGGGGAGACCGTCGGTCTCCCGCGGGCGAGCGATGCTCGCCCCTACGATGGGCATCATCACACAAAACATCATTTATATTAAATCTAATGGAGGTGCATTTTAATGGCTCGTATAGCAGGTGTTGACTTACCCCGTGACAAGAGAGTCGAGATCGGACTCACTTACATCTACGGTATCGGTCGTAAGACTGCAACAGACATTATTGCTGCAACCGGTGTAAATCCCGACACTCGCGTTCGTGATCTCACCGAGGAAGACGTATCAAAACTCAGAGAATATATTGACCATAATTGCCGCGTTGAAGGCGACCTCCGTCGTGACGTCGCGTTCGACATCAAGAGACTGATCGAAATCGGCAGCTACCGCGGTGTTCGCCACAGAAAAGGTCTCCCCGTAAGAGGCCAGCGCTCCAAGACCAATGCGAGAACTCGCAAAGGCCCGCGCAAGACTATGGCTAACAAGAAGAAGTAAGGAGGGCGATTATTATGGCAGTAAAAACAGGTAAAAAGACTCCTATCCGCCGTCGCCGTGAGAGAAAGAACATCGAAAAAGGCTCGGCTCATATCCAGTCAACTTTCAACAACACCATCGTTACTATATCCGACACACAGGGCAACGCTGTTTCATGGGCGTCCGCGGGCGAGCTTGGCTTCCGCGGCTCCAGAAAGTCTACCCCCTTCGCCGCTCAGAGCGCTGCCGAGACAGCTGCCAAGGCTGCGATGGAGCATGGCATGAAGAGCGTTGAGGTTTTTGTCAAGGGTCCCGGCCAGGGTCGTGAGGCTGCTATCCGCGCTCTCCAGACCGCAGGTCTTGAGGTCACCATGATCAAAGACGTTACCCCGATTCCCCACAACGGATGCCGTCCTCCCAAGAGACGACGCGTATAAAAGAAAAGGAGGATATTGAATATGGCTAAGAATTCACAGCCGATTGCTAAGCGCTGCAGAGCGCTGGGCATTTCACCCGCTGTTATGGGTTACTCCAAGAAGACCTCTAACCGTAACCCGGGCGGCAAAATGAGAAGAAAGCAGAGCGAATACGGCGTTCAGCTGACTGAGAAGCAGAAGGTTAAGTTCATCTACGGCATCCTCGAGAAGCAGTTCAGAATGTACTACGAGAAGGCTGAGAAGATGGAAGGCAAAGCCGGTGAGAACCTGCTCTCTCTGGTCGAGCGCAGACTCGACAACGTCGTTTTCCGTCTCGGTCTTGCAGCTACCCGCCGTGAGGCTCGTCAGCTGACCAACCACGCTCACTTCACCGTCAACGGCAAGAAGGTCAACATTCCTTCCTACATCGTTAAGGTCGGCGACGTGATCGCGGTATCCGACAAGTCCAAGGACACCAACAGATTCAAGGCTCTCGTTGAAGGCGAAGCGACCGCTCTTACTCCCAAGTGGCTTGAGAAAACCGACAAGCTCAGCGGTAAGGTGATCGCGCTGCCCCAGCGTGACGATATCGACTATCCTGTCGAGGAACACCTCATCGTCGAGTTGTACTCCAAGTAATACGCCGATCGGAATTTTTCCGGTCTACGCGCCCGCAGCTTCGGCTGTCGGGCAGCGCGGCGGCGCTTTGTCGCTTTGCGCATAAAATATAAAGGAGGAATTCGCCAATGATAGAGATAGAAAAACCCAGAATTGATACTGAAGAATTATCTTCCGACGGCAAATACGGCAGATTCGTGGTTGAGCCGTTAGAGCGTGGCTTCGGCAATACGCTCGGCAACTCACTTCGCCGCGTGCTGCTTTCCTCTCTCGAGGGCGTAGCCGTAACATCAATTAAAATAGACGGAGTTCTTCACGAGTTCTCTACTATCCCCGGCGTAAAGGAAGACGTTACAGAGATAGTCCTGAATATGAAGAGCTTGGTAGCAAAGCTCCATTCTAACGGTCCCAAGATCGTTGAGATCTCTGCGGAGGGTCCCTGTGAGGTCACCGCTGAGAGCATCAAGTGTGACAGCGAGGTTGAGATCCTCAACCCCGATCTGCATATCGCCTCTCTCTCTGACGGCGCTACGCTGAACATGGAGATCACACTTGACAAGGGCAGAGGCTATATCCCCGCCGAGAAGAACAAGCTCATCTCCGGCAACGAGATCATCGGCGTTCTGCCGGTCGACTCCATCTATACCCCTGTCCTCAAGGTCAATTATACGGTTGACAACACCCGCGTCGGTCAGATCACCGACTATGACAAGCTGACCCTCAGCGTCTGGACCAACGGCGTCATCAACGCACAGGAGGCGGTATCTCTTGCCGCGAAGGTTCTGTGCGAGCATCTCAACCTCTTTGTGAACCTCTCCGACAGAGGCTACAACACCGAGATCATGGTTGAGAAGGACGACAAGGGCAAGGAGAAGGTGCTCGAGATGACCATCGAAGAGCTGGATCTCTCCGTCCGTTCGTTCAACTGCTTAAAGCGCGCCGGTATCAATACCGTAGAGGACCTTATCTCTAAGTCTGAGGAAGACATGATGAAGGTACGCAACCTCGGTCGTAAATCACTCGAAGAGGTTGTTTTCAAGCTCGATACACTGGGCTTCAGTCTTCGCAAAGAGGACGAATAAACAATTAACCCGAAAGGAGTGAATAACAATGCCGGGTACAAGAAAACTGGGCAGAGCTACTGATGCGCGTCTTGCGATGCTCAGAGCTCTCGTAACATTCTTACTGGAGAATGAAAAGATCGAAACAACCGTCACCCGTGCCAAGGAAGTTGCTTCCCTGACCGAGAAGATGATTACTATCGCAAAGAAGGATACACTCGCTAACAAGAGACAGGTTATGGCATTCGTCACCAAGGAGGACGTCGCCACCAAGCTGTTCAAGGAGATCGCTCCCAAATACGCTGACCGCAACGGCGGTTACACCCGTATCACCAAGATCGGTCCCCGCCGCGGCGACGCTGCCGAGATGGCGATCATCGAGCTTGTCTGATTTCGATAGCTTTATAAGATCATGCCCCGTCACCCGACGGGGCTTTTTCTTTTATGCAGACGTTTTTTGGAGTGAGGAGTTAGGAGTTAGTAGCTGACCGTAGGGGAGGGGCTTGCTCCTCCCGAAAACCTCTCTGCCAAATACCGTCAACCGCGAAGCATATCCACCTCACCGTAGGGGCGACCATCGGTCGCCCGAAAACCTCTCGGCCAAATACCGTCAGCCGCGAAGCATATCCCCTTCTCCGTAGGGGTGTTCCTCGATAAGGATCCTCATGCTGTGTCGTTTTCCTCTATCTGAAATCTCTCGCTGAACCGCACCGCTCGGACATATCCGACAATATTTACAGAATGTTCTTTATTTTTCGTCAGAATGTGCTATAATAGGTTGTTGTATACTATATATAGTGTATTTGAGGTGGTAGAGATGTTGATATACGATATTTCCAGGGAAATCCTGTCGTCAGCCGTCTATGAGGGCGATCCGAAGCCCTCAATGCGTTTTCTCAAGAAGATCGAGGACGGCTCGCTGTACAACCTCTCGACCGTCACGATGTGTACCCACACCGGTACCCATATCGACGCGCCGCTGCACTTTGACGAGGAGGGCAAGGACATCACCGCACTGCGTCTGTCCCAGTTCTATGGCAAATGCACCGTCGTCACCATCGAGGGCATCCTGACCGGTGAAGATATGGAGCGTCTGCTGCCGCACTGTGAGCGCCGACTGATCCTCCATTCATCCGGCAACGCCTATCTGTCCGTATCCGCAGCGCGCGTGATCGCCGACAGCAACCTGATCCTTGTCGGCACCGACGCGATGTCGATCGCACCGCCCTTTGACGAATATATGCCCCATCTGGAGCTTGCCCGCGCAGGTGTGGCGGTGTTGGAGGGCTTGTACCTCGAGGGCGTTGAGGACGGCAGCTATACGCTCTCAGCGTTCCCGCTGAGGATCGGGGGCGCTGAAGCCGCGCCCTGCCGCGCTGTATTGATCGGCGAAGCGAAGGGATACTGAGGCAATTGACAATGGATAATTGAAAATTGACAATTGCGGGAGGGCTGCGCCCTCACCCGATTGATAACCACCAACCAGCAACTGAGGTAACCTATGAAGAGACTGCTTGCCGCCATACTGATTGCGGCATTATGTGTGACGCTCTGCCTGACGCTCACGGCGTGTGATGCGCCGAAGGTTCGGGTGGAGTCCGTATTGAATATCACGACCGAGTTCTCGGGTTCGCGCACCGTGACGGTGGTCTATCCGCTGTCGGCGGCGATCGACTCCATCAAGGACGATATCCTCGACGACGATCCCACCGCTGAGGTCGAGGGTGCGACGTTCAGCTATCTCGGCGCGACCGAGAACGGCTACAGCTTTGAGCTGAAACTCAGCTTCGACAGCGAGGCGCAGTATGAACAGCAGGTCGAAGCCATCCTCGGACGCGACGCCAACGCCGTCCTTTCCCAAAAGGACAACGCGATGTTCAAGGGTACGCGTGTCGCCGAGGACTTTGATGTCAGCGAGCTGATCGCGTTTCTTGTCCGCGAGACCAATACCAACGATGCGACCAAGGACTACACCTTCGAATACCCCTATAACAAAGTAACTGTCGGCGCCGAGACCTTTGACACCGATACCACCGTCAACGTCAACGAGGGCGACGGCATCCCCGTCAGCGCTGTGGATATCAAGACCTATAACGAGAAAACCAGTCTTTTCGGCAGGACCTTTGACCGCAGCTTTGTCTTTTCCATCCCCGCCGACACCTATTCGGCGAACAAAAACAAGATCAACGCCTATTTTGAGGAGCTTGCGGGCGAATCCGCTCAGATCTCCGATACCCACGAGGGCGACAACATCTTATATACCCTTGTTTTCGAGGGTTTGAGCCTTGATGAGCTGGAAACCACCACCGGCGCGATCCTCGACAGCAACAGTGTGTCCGTGTATTACGGCGACAAGGAGAATCTCTCCACACCGCTGTTTGAGGGACGCGTCCTGCAGGAGAGCCTCGATACCCTGTCCTTCATGGGCGCAAAGAGCGATTTCCCGACCCTGCGCTACACCTACTCGCTCCCGACCAACGCGGTCAAGGGCGAGGGCGCGCTGTATGAGAACGGCGCGTGGGTGAACACCGGCTCATGGGAGGAAGGCGCCTACCGCATGGAGAACAGCTCCGGTCTGACCCGTCTGCGCATCTTCGATGGCAGACAGTACTATATTGACGGTGTGGACCTTGACCTGCAAAGCCACGGCGACGGCACATTCCGCCGCACGACTTCCTTCCTCTATCCCGCGAAGGACGGCTTCGAGGGACCTGTCTACGCGACCAAATTCTATGAGTCAAAGAACACCGACGCGAAATACGACAACGACGGCGAACATATCGTCTGTTCGATCACCTTTGAGGGAACGTCCGACGAGATCAACGAGAAGCTCGAGAACGTCTTCGGCAAGGGCAACTATCTAAGCTATGAGAAGCGCTCCGGTGCGCTGTCCGATAAGAGCGCCCTGAGCGATACCGTCGACCTGCGCGATATCCTGAGCGTCGAGAACGCCGACGTTCCGATGACCTATACCGCGTCCGCCGAGAACGGCGAGAACATTGTCACCATGAATACCGGCGGCGCAGAGAGCGCCTACAAGGGCAAGGACGACACTCGTCTGGAGCTTTCCGGCGGCACGGCGACCGTCGGCTGGCGCGGCGTGATCCCCAAGGCGGGCAGCATCATCCTGTACGTCATCTTCGGGATCATCCTGATCGGCGTCACGGGTATTGTCGCCTCGCGGATGCTTTATCAGCCGATCCGCCGTGAGCGCAGAGCTGCAAAACAGCAGGCATCCCCCGACAGCACTGTTATAGCAACGTTACCCGAGCCCGAGCCTGATCCGACGCCGTCCTATGCGCCGCAGCAGACGACCACTTTCAGTATCTTTGAGCTGGGCGCACTGAGCCGCAACAAGAAGTATGTGGAGGAGATCAACAAGGACGTCGAGAGCCGCATGGAGGCTGACCGTCTGGAAAATCGCAAGAAAGAACTTCGCAAAAAGGAGCTGGAGGAAATGGAGCGTCGTGTCTACGGAGGCGAAGAAGCTCCCGCCGAGACTGAGCCTGCAACCGACAACGAGCTGCGCACCATCGAGATTCTCGACGCGCTGAACATTTCGGACAAGCCCGATCCCAAGCCCGCCGAGACCACCGACCCGATGGAGCTGCTCAGCCTGATGGACGAGGAGGAGAACGATGATTAAGCTGGTCGTATTCGATCTGGACGGCACCCTCGCCGATACCCTCGCCGACCTCGCTGCCACCACTAATCAGGCGCTTTCAAAGCGCGGTCTGCCCACCTATCCCGTCGATGATTACCGTCATTTCGTCGGCAACGGCATCGACAACCTGATCATGCGGGTGCTTGCCGACAACTACTCTCCCGGGCTTGCCGCCGAGGTCAAGGCGGATTTCAACGCCTACTATGCCGATCACAGCCTCGACTATACCGCCGCGTATCCCGGTGTCGCCGCGCTGCTGAGAAGCCTTGAAGCAGACGGTATCTGTACCGCCGTCGTCTCCAATAAGCCCAACGCATTCGTCCCGGGCATCCTCCACAAGCTCTATCCCGACCACCGCTTTACCCTCGCGTGGGGCCAACAGCCCGAGTTTCCCCGCAAGCCTGCACCCGATTCCCTGCTAAAGGTCGTCGAGCTGTGCGGCGTCGACAGGTCAGAGGTGCTGTATGTCGGTGACAGCGACGTTGATGTGATCTTTGCCCACAATGCGGGCGTGAAGGTCTGCGGCGTTTCCTGGGGTTTTCGCGGAGCCGAGGAGCTGATCAAGGCGGGCGCCGACAGGCTCGTTGACACCGCCGAAGAACTGAGAGAGATCATCCATGAATAAACGCAATTATCAGAAGGAGCTGGAGGCGCTGATCGAGCGCAACCGCGCGGCGGGGGAGAAGCCCTCGCTGCTCTTGCATGTATGCTGTGCTGTCTGTGCGAGCTATGTGCTGGAGTACCTTTATGAGCATTTTGACATCACCATCGCCTACTACAACCCCAACATCACCGATGAGGGCGAGTACAGCCACCGCTATTCGGAGCTGAGACGCTACGTCAGCGAACGGCACATGGACGACATCCGCTATGCCGAGGTCGACTACAAGCCCGAAGACTTCTTCAACATGGCACAGGGTCACGAGACCGATCGTGAGGGCGGCGCACGCTGCTCGCTGTGCTTTTCACAGCGTCTCGGCTATACCGCGGAGCTTGCGAAGAAGGGCGGCTTCCGCTATTTCGCTACCACCCTGACCATCAGCCCGCTGAAAAACGCCGAGGTGATCAACGCCATCGGCACACGCATCGGTGAACAGGTCGGCGTGGAATACCTTCCGTCGGATTTCAAGAAGAAAAACGGTTACAAGCGTTCTATCGAGCTGAGCCGCGAATATAATCTATACAGACAGAACTTCTGCGGCTGTATATTTTCCGAGAACGAGGCGAAACTGCGCGAAGAAAGCAAGAACGCTTGACAATCAATCCCCGATGTGGTATATTAGCCATGTTAATGGGGAGTAGTTATAATTGTGCGTTCAACAAGCTCTCAACAAATCGTTGATGGGCGCACACCTTAACGAACGATTGAGGAACGAGACTTTTAGCGTATACCCGCAGAGCGGAGTGTTACGCTGAGAGTCTTTTTGTTAGTATTAGGAGGTATTACTATGACAGCTGACAGCCCCGTACTGGTATTTTTGCTGTTCGGACTGGGACTATTATGTATCATCAAGGGCGGCGACTGGTTCGTTGACGCCGCGTCGTGGATCGCCGAGGTCTCGGGTATCCCGCAGTTCATCATCGGCGCGACCATCGTGTCGCTTGCGACCACCCTGCCCGAGGTGCTGGTCTCCGTGATGGCGGCGGCGTCCGGCTCCGTCGAGATGGCGACCGGCAACGCGATCGGCTCCGTCACGGCGAACACGGGCATGATACTGGGCATCTCCATCGTTGCGATGCCCGCGGTGATCGACCGCAAGAAGTACCTGCCGAAGTCCCTGATCTTCATCGGCTCCATCATCCTCTTGTGGGCGCTGTCGCTTTCGGGCGAGCTGACGATGATCGGCGCGTTCATCATGGCGGCTGTGTTCATCTTCTTCATCTTCGAGAACGTCAGCGAGGCGAAGAAGGAACTCGGAACCGCAGCGAACACCGAGGTCAAGAAGGATAAGAAGACTGTCATCAAGAATATCGCCCTGTTCATCATCGGCGCTGCCGGCATCGTGCTGGGCTCACGCCTGCTCGTCGACAACGGCACCGTCATCGCGACCGATATCCTCGGCATCCCCGAGCGCGTCGTTTCCCTGACCATGGTCGCGATCGGCACCTCGCTGCCCGAGCTGGTCACCACCATCACCGCGATCGCCAAGAAGCAGTCCGCGCTCTCGGTGGGCAACATCATCGGCGCAAATATCATCGACATGATCCTGATCCTGCCGATATGCTCCTTCGTCATGGGCGGCTCGCTGCCTGTCGCATGGTCTACGATCTGGATCGACCTGCCGGTATCCCTCGTGGTTTCCGTCATCTGTCTGGTTCCCGCGCTGATCGCCGGAAAATTCCGCCGCTGGCAGGGTATCGCCGCTTTGACCGTCTATGCGGGCTATGTGGTTTACCTCTGTGTCGCCGTCTGAAAACCAAATATATAAAGGGTCTTGTCAAATCCGATCTTTTCGTATACAATAGGAAAAGCAACACCTGTTTACTATTGTGGTATAGGGGGACAAAACGATGGGCAGACCCGACGGCAGAAAGCTCAAGAATCTCGATTATGAATATCCCGTAGCGGCACACATCATGGAGCGCCGCACCGACGCGATGAATATGACGACGCTGGATATCCCGATAGCGCCGATAAGACACTATCTCAACGAAAAGCGCAAAGAGGGCAAACGTTACAGCCATCTGGCGGTCATCGTCGCGGCAGTCATCCGCGCGATCTCCCAGTATCCCGCGCTGAACCGCTTTGTCGTCAACAAACGCATCTATGCCCGCAACGAGATCGCGATCGGCATGGTCGTCCTCAAGGGCGGCAAGATCGACGCGGCAGGCGCGACGGATAAGATGAAGTTCGAACCGACCAATACCATCGAGGACGTCGACCGCATCATCACCGACTATGTGGAGAAGAACCGCAGCGAGGAGGACGTCAACGGCACCGACCGTGTGGCTAAGCGTCTGGTGTCCACCCCGGGACTGCTCAGAGTCGGCGTCAGCTTCATGAAGTGGCTCGATAAGCACAACTGGATGCCCAAGGCGGTCGTCGAGATCAGCCCGTTTCACTGCACGATGATGCTGACGAACCTCGCGTCCATCAAGACTGACTATGTGTTTCACCATGCCTATGACTTCGGCACGGTGTCCCTGACGCTCGCGCTCGGCAAGCTGCGCGAGGTCCCCATGATGCACAAGGGCGAGGTTGTCCTCGAGAAGTGCATGCCGATGGGACTGGTCATGGACGAGCGCATCTGCTCGGGCGCATATTTCGCCATGGCGTTCCGCGCATTCCGCAAATACCTCGAAGATCCCCATATCCTCGAAACACCTCCCGAAAAGGTCGTCGAGGATGACGGGTGATATGAGCGACGTACTCCCGAGGCGCAGGAAACATCATTTGACAGAATACGACTATAGCAATAATAACATGTACTTCGTCACGATATGTACACAAGACCGGAGGCAGTTGTTATCGGTTATTGCCGTAGGGGAGGGGCTTGCTCCTCCCGAGATCAAGCTGTCTGTTTACGGTGAACTTGTCAAAGAGCAGCTTTTTGATCTGCAAAAACGTTTTTCAATGACAACGATAGAGAATTATGTAATCATGCCCAATCATATCCACTTCCTGCTGCGATTGGAAAACACGGGAGGAGCAAGCCCCTCCCCTACATTACATGATATCATCTGCGCTTTTAAATCCTTGACGGCACGCTGCTGCAAGCAGAAAGGCTTGAAGGACAAGCTCTGGCAACGCAGCTACTACGAACATATCGTTCGTGGGGAGAATGACTTTCTGTCGGTCTGGGAATACATCGACCAAAATCCTGCGCGATGGTCACAGGACGAATACTACAACTGAACATCTATATGACAGCTCCGCTTCGGCGGGGCTTTTTCTGTTATACGGCACATTTGTCCGCACCGCTTTGCGCCATACTAATATATATAGGGGAGACAGGCTCAGCCTAGATACTAGATACAGGGGAACCCACCAAATCGACAGGGAAATACAGGGCTTGTTGGAAATAGATAGAATTTTGCGGTAACAAAGGTTAAAAATTGTAACCATGTGTGCTTTAATGCTCAGAAAGCATTAAAAACGCCTTTTATATGCGAATAATGAAATAAAAAAGCGGGTTTTGATGCGCTGAAATTCGACAATATTCTTTATAGGAGTTTAAACAATTTCGTTAAAAGAAAATTACAAAGGT
>JAFSRK010000007.1 GCA_017446165.1 Ruminococcus sp. | reverse complement strand
CTCGGGCCGCTCGCGGTGTTGTTAACTTTAGCAACAGGAGCCGCGATATATTTGACGGATGCCGCCTTGTAGTTCGACAGCACAGGGCTGATCGTCTTGACGGTATACTGATAAGTAACCCCGCTCGAGGCGGTCTGATCCAGATAAGTGTTTTCCTTGGTATCGGCAAGCTTGACCCATTTATTGGTGGAATCATTGTAGCGATAAACGCGGTACTGGGACGCGTTCTTGACGCTGTTCCAGCTGACCTGTACGCCGCCGAAAGCACTAGTGGGCTTCACTACAGGCGTATCCAGAAGATCGGCGGTGATCGGGAGCTTCTCGATATTGAAGTAGGAACGCTTGTTATTCACCGCGGTGGTCAGAATCACATAGGACTTGGTCGCGGTCGGATTAACACAGATGAAGACATAGTTGCTGTCGATGGAGGAATGGATCTTGTAGCCGGTGGTATCCTTTGAGATGACCCAGCGCTGTTTGAGGGCGTTGCTTTCTGTCGCGGAGAAATCCATCATACCGCGCTCAGAGGGAGCGCTGTCCTTCATCTCCAGATAGCGGTTGGTCGCCACACTGCGAATGCGGTATGTGGAGCCAATGCGGGTAAAATGCCACACCTGGGAATTGTACTCATTCAGCGGTCTGAGGATCGGTGTATCGGTCACAGCCGCCGGAACCGTGAAAAAGCAGGCGCTGTAGTTTGTCATCCGGATGCGAGCATAGAAGCTGTCGCCGAGATTCACGGCTGTCACAGCGCCGGTATCGGCAATATCCTGAGCGCCGCCAACGTCGGACAGTTCCTCGGAAGCGCAGGTCACAGCAAGCTCCTTGCTTGTATCTTCCGCGACGATCTCGTCACCGGATCCGACCGCAAAGGTCGTTACGGCGCCTGCGGCGATCATGCCGAGGATCATCGCTAAACATATGGCAAAAGACAAAAGTTTTTTCATCCATAGTTCACTCCATTCTATCCTACATTATACAATTTTAATTCTAATTTATAATTATACAGAAGAATTAAAACATGCCGAAACTGTAAACATTTTATAAACAAATGTCAAATCTATCCACTAAAGTATCCGTAACTCTTCAACGCTTTAAATTAACTTAGGTATATTCAATAATAAACCGCCTTGAATTCTCGACCGTTTTAACGATTCTCCCATTTCTTTAATTTGTACTTGCAAAAGTCGTTTTTTGCTGTTATAATTGACTGGTACTTGTAAAAGTCGGTAATTCTATTGACTTTAAAATCACCTGAAAGGATTGAATAAACAATGCAAAACGGTTGGGTAATGATTCTGATATACGTTGCTCTGTTCGCTGTACTCTACTTCGTATTGATCAGACCGAACTCGAAGAAAAAGAAAGCCGAGCAGGAAATGCGCAACAACATCGCCATCGGCGATGACGTCACCACCATCGGCGGTATCGTCGGCAGAATCGTCGCGATCAAAGAGGACGAGGACGCCTTCATCATCGAGACCGGCTCCGACAGAGTCAAGATGAAGTTCAAGAAGTGGGCAATCTCCAGCGTTGACACCGTCAAGGAAACTGCACAGACCACTCAGAAGAGCAAGCTCGAACAGCTTCAGGAAGCTCGCGAGGCAAAGCGCAAGGCTAAAGAAGAAGCGAAAGCTGCAAAAGAAGAAGCAAAGAATAATAAATAAGATATAAAACAAGTCACCTCTGAATAGGATTTACAGAGGTGATTTTTTATGTCCGGATTTATCAATGAACCGAAGTATCCGATCAAAGCGATCCTGATCGGCACGGCGGTCGGAGCTGCGGTAATGCTCCTTTTGCTGTGCGCGGTAACGGGGATCCTCAACATGACGTCCGGTGTCCCCTATGATTTTCTGCCCTTCATCCTCCTTGTCGCGGATGCAGGTGCGGCATTTGTCGGAGGATACCTCTCAGCGGCGATCAACAAGAAGAACGGGCTGATACTGGGTCTGATCGTCGGCGGGATCCTGTTTGTTGTCCTGTTCGTTTTGGGACTATCAACAGGCGAGAGTATCGGGCTGACGACGCTGTTAAAGGCGATCGTGCTAGCGGTATTCGGAATGCTCGGCGGGATCAAGGGCGTCAATAAAAAAGAGAAGATTCGCATCAAATGAAGCAAGAGGGCTGTCATACTGTTTGTTCAGTGTGCGCCCTCTTTTATGATTGCCGAAAACTCCGTTGGGATATCTGTTGTAATTATGAGCCTTTCCCCGATGAAGGGATGGTTCAGGGTGACCTCTCTGCAATGCAGCGCCTGACGGCTGATTAGCTCCCTACTGCCGCCGTAGAGATCATCTCCCGCAAGCGGGTGACCGATATGGCTCATGTGACAGCGGATCTGATGGGTTCTGCCGGTCTCAAGACGCAGCACAAGTAACGTGTGACCGTTGCTGTGAGTGATCGGGCGGTAATGTGTAACTGCCTCCGCCCCGTCCTCGCGGACACATCGCTTGATCTTGCTGTTATCCGCTAATCCGATCGGAGCGTTGATCGTGCCGCTATCCTCAATAATACCCTCACAAACAGCGACATAGGTTTTTTCGATGCTGCCCCTGACAAGTGAATAAGTCAGCCTGTCCTTCGCTATGATCACACAGCCGGAGGTGTCCTTGTCGAGTCGGTTCAGCGCGCGAAAGACATAGCTCTCTCCCCTGCTCTCCTGATACCATGTCACGATATTCGCAAGGGTATCCGTCTGATGCACCTTTGTCGGGTGTACAGGCATGCTCCACGGCTTGTTGACGATCAAAAGGTACGCATCCTCATAGAGGACGTCAAGCACACCCTCGACAGGCGTGATATCGCTCTTTTCTCGTGGCAGACTCAGGGTGATCACATCGTCCTCGCGCACAATATCATGGGCTTTGATCAGTTCCGACCTTCGTGTGATACTGCCGTAGTATTTCAGGATTGTCATGCTGCGCGCGGTGATTCCGCATCCGCGGCGTAAGAAATCACGCAGCTTCAATCCGTCATGCTCCGTGCCGACCGTAAACTCAAATAACGTGCAGGACATAGTGAGCTACCGCGAATCCCGCCGCCAGTTCTAAAAGAAAGACAAGCGGAATACCTATCATAAAAAGAGGCTTTCTGGTTTTGTGACGGATGATGTGCATTGTCAGGTACATGAGGGGAGCGCCGCCGAGCGCTGAGATCAACATCAGCGTGCGTTCGGGAACTCTGCGGCGATGATGGACCGCGGCACGCTTATCGTGTACCGTGATCACCAACGCGACCAGATTGATCAGAATCAGATAAATGACAAGAAAAATCAAATTACACCTCGGAGTGATGAAATGAATCTCAAAAAAGTTCTGCCCTACATCCTGTCGATACTGCTGCTCATCGGAGCGATCTTCTTCAAAGCAAGCGTTGCACAAAACACCGAAGAAGCTCACGAAGAAACCAAAGAGGTCAGCCGTGTCAGTCGGTCTCTCCCCGAAGAAATGCGCGGCGTATGGGTGACGTACATGACATTGGATGTAGAGAATGAAGTGAACAAAAGAGCCGCCTTTGACCGCAAGATCGATCAGATCATCGCGGACATGAAGGCGGGCGGGTTCAATACAATGGTAGTGCAGGTGCGACCGTTCTGTGACGCGATCTATCCGTCAAAGCTCTTTCCGTGGTCACACATCATTTGCGGTGAACAGGGCGCCGATCCGGGCTTTGATCCTCTCCTGCACATCGTGGAAAAGTGCAGGGCGAATCACATCTATGTCCATGCGTGGGTGAATCCCTACCGCATCGCGACCGAGAACACGCCCAAAAAGCTGAGCGAAGACAATCCATATCGCCGTGACGAGAGCATCGGCGTGGAGTTGAACGGAAACTTGTATCTGAATCCCGCTTCGGACAAGGCGATCAAGCTGATTGCCGACGGAGTCAGAGAGCTGGTCGAAAGCTATGACATCGACGGTGTACAGTTCGACGACTATTTCTATCCCGAGAGCTGCGGCAATTTTGACACTGCCGACTACGAAGCCTATCAGGCAGCGTCGGGCAAAAGCCTTACTATCGAGGAATTCCGCAAAAACAACGTCAGCAGAATGGTGAAAGCGGTTTATGAAGCCATTCACAAAGCGGACGACTCGGTGATGTTCGGGATCTCTCCACAGGGGAATCTCAGTAATAACGACGGACTCTTTGCCGACGTCAAAACATGGTGTCGCGAAGAAGGATACATCGACTACATCTGCCCTCAGCTGTACTACAGCCTCGACAACCCGGCAGTGACATTTGAGGACAGTCTTGACGAATGGCTCTCACTGAAACGTCATAAAAATCTGGAATTCTACGTCGGACTATCCGGATACAAGGCAGGCACCGATGCGGACGACGGCACATGGCTGGATAATGATGATATTCTGGAAACCGAGATTGCGATTCTCAGGAAACGGCGTGCGGATGGCTTTATGCTGTACAGCTACGACAGTTTCAACGACAGCGATAATCAGTCGGAGATCAGGAATGTCATTCGTTATCTCACGACCTCGGCGACACAGTAATCGTCAAAGGCTTCGATGATGATGACATCATAGATTTCGCCGACATGCAGTGAGGTATCGGAGATCTTCAGCCGCGTATAGTTCGGGGTATAGCCCTCGAGCATTCCCTCGCGGTCGAGTGTTTCGATCAGTACAGACGACCTCTTCCCCACCTGACTTTGCATAAAGCGTTTCTGAGCATCCAGCATGTGCGCGATCATGGTATCGGCACGCTCGTGCTTGATATGCTCGTCGATATGACCGTCCATCTTATCGGCAACAGTACCCTTACGACGGGAATACGGAAAAACATGGGTCTTCGCAAAGCCCATCTCATAACAAAACCGAAGAGAATCGGCGAACTCCTCGTCGCTCTCGCCGACAAAGCCGACCATCACGTCGGTGGTGATCGAAGGGTTGTCAAACAGGCGGCGAATATTTTCGACGATCCCTCGATACTCGGCAGTATCATAGTGGCGGCGCATTCGCTTGAGCGTTGCGTCACATCCCGACTGGAGCGAAAGGTGAAAATGCGAGCAAAACTTGCTGAGCTTTGAGAGCTTTTTGAGCATTTCCTCGGTCATGCGCTCCGGCTCGATGGAGCCGAGTCGGACGCGCTCAATACCATCGATGTCACAGACAGTTTTCACCGCGTCAAAGACATCAGCATCAAACTCCTGACCGTAGGCGGAAAGGTTGATTCCCACCAAAACAATCTCACGAAATCCGTTCAGTGCGAGATCCCTCGCCTCTTTTTCGAGAACATCCAGCGGCTTTGAGCGAACTCTGCCGCGGGCATACGGAATGATGCAGTAGGTGCAGAAACGGTTGCAGCCGTCCTCAATTTTGACAAAAGCTCTGGTGCGGGTCTCAAAGCTCGACACGCTCATCGGCTCAAAACGCTCATCCTTTTCATGCGGGGCGATACGGATGATCTGTTGCCGGTTCTGTAGATATTCGTTGAGGACGGACACGATGTCGCGGCGGGCGGTGTTTCCCATCACGATGTCGCATCCGCGAAACAGTTCAAGGTCGTTTGAAAACGCCTGAGGCATACAGCCGCACAGAGCGATGATACAGTCGGGATTCTCTCTGCGCACACGGTTGATCAGCTTGCGGCACTTGGAGTCGCCGGTAGAGGTGACGGTACAGGAATTGATGATGCATACATCGGCATCACGGTAGCTTTCGGCGCTCTCCCAACCATTTTCACCGAGAAGCTCGGACATGATCTGTGATTCGTACTGATTGACCTTACAGCCCAGCGTCATGATATCATATTTCAAATAAAATCACCCGAAAATTCGTCATAATATTCAGCGTTTTTGCTGTTGAAACTCGTTGTGAATCGTGCTAAACTATAGGCATATCGTCGAAGCCCGATATCGGCTTTGACATGGATTCAAGAGGTAAAAAATGTATTACAGCACTGTCGCTATCCACAACATCGCGACCGCCCGTCAGTTTGTGGCGATGACCGCGAAATATCCGAAAATCAAGATCATGCTCAACTGTCGTGAGTACTCGGTCGACGCACACTCGATCATCGGCATCCTGTCGCTCGATCTGACTCAGCCGATCAAGCTCGAGGCGGAGGGCGAGAACATCGACGCGCTGATCGCCGATCTCAAGCCATATACAGTATAAATTGAAACGACGAAAAAGTCAAATGCAGCCTGCGGAGAAATCCGCAGGTTTTTTGTTTATGCTACTAAGAGGCGATCATAGATCTCCCGAAAGCAGAAACATTTGTATCCTATCTACGGCTGACAGCATCATCAACGGCCGTCATTCTCAGTACGTCGACAAGCGACGTACCCTACGCAGATGAACATATACTTCGCGGTGATCATCATCGAACAGAAAGGTTGGCGGGCGACCGATGGTCGCTCCTACGATTAATTCTGATTTCAAATAATACTACACAGACGCAAAAAGGGCTGCCGCATATGCGACAGCCCTTTGCTGTTATGATAGAAGATTACTCAACGCCGTAAACGTAAGTACCGCAGGTGTACTTGCCGTTTTCCTGTCCGTTGATGAAATAGCCCATGTTCGGCGTGCCGTCCAGCTTTAGATCAACTGTCTGGGCGCCGCTGCCGTTGTTGTAAATGATGTTGTCATACTGAGGCTCGATGGTAAACTTGTAAACCTTCTCACCGTAGGGGTTATTCTCGACGAATTCCATTGGAACGCCGGGCCATGCCTGCTTCTCGCCGCCGCCTGTTGTCCAGACATATGCGTAAACAGTACCCCAATCCTTGGTGCTGAAGTATACGTCATAGGTAGAACCGTCGCCGCCGGTGGTCGGATCTTCGTAGCCGGAGGTGGGATCATCAGGAGTAGGAGTCGGGAGATCGCCGCCGTCGGTGTAGCCGAGCGTCCATGTGTCGCCGGTACCCTTCGCGAGGTACAGGGTATGCGTACCTGCGGGAACATACATCTTGTCAAAGGTCGCGGTCAGGTCAGCCTGATTAACCAGAGTGACGGGATTGATGAAACCTGCCCAACCGTCGGTGCAGTACTGGATACCGGTGTCATAATTGCGGACGAATACATAGCTTGCCGCCGGGAAGTCATAGGTCAGGGTAGCAGACTGCTTGTTGAACTTCGCTTCCTTGTTTCTGCTCGCGTCGTCATCGCCGAACGCCTCACAGTAGATGACTGCAACGAAATCGTTGGGCAGCGGGCTGAGCGAAGGAATGTCGGGAGCTTCGGTGGGATCGTCATAGGACGGATAGGTCGGCTCCTCATAAGCAGAGGTCGGATCGGGAGCAGTGGTGGGCTGAACGGGAGTAGTACCGTCGATCTCGGTGTTGATCTTGCTGTACTTATCGTGATCAAGACCCGCGATCCAGCGCTGGATAACGGTCGCGTCGAATACGGTAACGTCGCCGTCGCCGTCAACATCAGCGCACAGCTTGTGCTGATCGTCGATCTGATCAAGACCCGCGAGCCATCTCTGGATTCTGGTAGCGTCAAATACGGAAACCAGTCCGTCGCCGTCAACATCGCCGAGGATCAGCGTGCCGGGAGTGACGGTAGGTCTGGGATCAGTTGTAGGAGGTGCAACGGTGGGAACTACAGTAGTGGGTTTCTGGGTCTGGGGCTGAGTCGGAGGCGCCTGAGTCGGGGTGACGTCGCCGCCGAGGGTAGTGTCGCTTGCGGACAGAGTAGCAACCGGATAGTCGCCGTAGTCCTCGAAGCGAAGATCTCTCAGGATCATCGCACCCTCGAGCTTGTAGCCGCCCTTCTCACGGTTCGCCTTGCTGTTAGCAGTACCGTAGTTAACAACCGTCTCGGGCATGGTACGACCGCAGTAGCCTCCGCACTCGGTGAAGCTGTGGAACAGGTGCTTACGACCGTACTGGTCGCCGTTCGAGGTGTTCGGGATGAAGCCCTCGTTGAACTTGACATAGTTGGTGTTCGCGGGAACGGTGTAGGACATCACGCCGGTGAGAGTGCCGGTCAGCTGATACTTGTCGTAATCCGCGATCTGGGTGCTTGCCGCCTCGCCGGTCTTGCAGTAGACAGCGACGACAGGCCACTTCATGGTGGAGTTATCGAAGTAGACCTTCTTGGTTTCGTTCGGATCCTTCTTCTTGATGTTGTAGGTTCTCGTTACGGTCTTGGAGCCGTTGGTCGCGGTGATAGTGATATCAATGCTCTTGCCGTAAGGAATGGTGCTGTTGAGCTTGAAGTTGGTGGTGCCGGCGGAAACGGTCTTCGCTGCAAGGTTGGAAACCTTGATGGTAGCGGAGGTAGCGTCCTTGACGTCGACAGCGATATCAGCGGTAGCCGCGGTGTATCTCGCGAGAGTCTCGGGAGTCTGGACAACATTGTCCAGCTTAAGGCTGATGGTCGGAGCGGAGTTGGTAGCGGTCTTGTTGTAGACAACTGCAACACCGGAAGCGCCGACATTACCGGAGATCTTGCCGCCGGATACGGTGAACTTGTTGCCGGTGACCTGATCGACATAGGTGCCGTTGGTCATCGAGCAGCTCTGGTTAATAGTGGTGGAAGAAGCGTTCAGGTTAACGATGACCATACCGCTGTTGCCGCGCTGAACAAAGAGGTTCGCGCCGGAAGCGGAGACGGATTCGGTCTGACCTGCGAAGGCATTCTTAAAGTGGTTGACTGCGACGACAGAGGGATTCTTCCATGTGTCGGCAGCGCCGGGAGCGCCCATCAGCTCATCATACATGATGAAGCCGGGGGAATCGAGCTTCTCGTGCTTGGGACGGACAAAGAACAGAGCCGGAGCGTCTGCGCGAGCGCCGATGGCAGCCCACGCAACGATCTGCTGAGCCTTGGTCATGCCTGTGGAAACGCCCTCACAGAAGTTATCGTGGGATTCGAACCACAGAACGTTCTGGTTTTTCGAAGAACCGCTGTAGCCGTAGTTCACAAGGTTCGAAGCGTTCTTGGAAGATACCGCAGAGCGGACGGTGCCGCCGTAGGCATAATCGGTAACGTTCATATACTTGGTGTAGGAGCTGATGTTAAACTTGCCGGCGTTCGCGAGGACCTCACCGTAGATGAACGCGTTGGAGTTCTTCGCCTTGATCGCATTGGTGATCGTGGGCCAGTAATCGGACTTGGTGGAGTCATCGGGAGTCTCGATGTGCTTTGCAGCGTCGAAACGGAAGCCGTCAACGCCGTTGTCGGACAGCGGGTTGATCAGGTTGTTGATAACATAGTTCTGGTAGCCCTTGTCAGAGGTGTTGAGGTCCGGCAGAGTGCCGCCCAAGTCGTTCTGGGTCATCGCCTCACGGGAGTTATCGGTAGTGGTGGTGAGGTTGGTGATGGAATTTTTCTTTCTGACATACTGGAGGACGTCAGCGGCGATCTTCTTGGAATCAGCCTTGACCTCACAGTTCATGACATGGTTGGTGACGACGTCGGCTACGACCTTGATGCCATACTTGTGCAGCTCGGTGGTTGCAGCCTTCAGATCAGCCGCTGTACCCAGCGCGTTGCCGACCTTCATGTCGATGGGCTGGTAGAAGGACCACCAGTCGGTCGCATAAGAACCGTCGTTAGAGGTGACCTTAGTCGCCTGAATCGGGGAGATCTGGACGCTGGTGTAACCGGCGGCTGCGATCTCGGGAGCGTACTTCACAAGATCTCTCATGCGCCAGTTGAACGCGTGCAGAATGTTACCCGACTGGACGTTGGGAGCGAGGTTATAGTCATTGGTTGCCGAAGTCTCTGCGATATCAGCGGTCTGTGCAGAGAAGGTGGTCGGGATGACCGCCATGGTCAGCAATACAGCAATAACCATAATCAGGCTTAATACTTTTTTCAATTGCATCTTAAAAACCTCCTATAATATCATTCAATATTATTGTTGTATATTATCCTGAGGGGTATCCTCGCTCTCTGCCGCCGCAGGGAGGTCGGATGCTGCCGCCTCAGCTTCTGCCTTGAGTTTTGCTTTCTTCTCGTTGCGTCTGTCAACCAACTGTGCGACCAGCGTGTAGATCGCCGCGAAGAACGGTACGCCCAGCACCATGCCGGGAAGTCCGAAGAGTCCGCCGCCGACGATGACAGACACCATGATCCAGAAACCCGAGATACCCACGGATTCACCGAGGATCTTGGGTCCGAGGATATTGCCGTCGAACTGCTGAAGTACAAACAGGAAGATCACGAACCACAGCGCCTCCATCGGGTTGATCAGAAGCAGCAGTACCGCCGAGGGGATGCCGCCGATGAACGGTCCGAAGAACGGGATCAAGTTAGAAACGCCGATGATCACACTGATCAGCAACGGATAGTCAAAACGGAAGATCGACATACCGATAAAACACATCAAACCGATGATGGAGGAGTCAATGATCTTGCCGATGATGAACTTACCGCATTTATTGTTGAACACGGTGCATACATGGAAGAACCGTGTGCTGAATTTTTCGGGAGTGAATGCGGAGATGACTCTTCGCGCCTGAGAAAGGAGCTTATCCTTACTCGAGATCATATAGATCGAAATAACGATACCGATACCCCAGTTATAAACACCGGTACCGATTTCAACCATCGTACCGACCGCCGAGGGCAGGACGTTCGACGCGAGATTCTTGAAAAACTCGGTCGCCTCGTTGCCGGTAATGATGGAAACAACGTTACTGAACGTCGCCATCTCATAGAGATCGTAGCCGGTCAGGTTGCGAACAAAGACTGCGGAGTCATCCGCCCAGACTCTTATGGTCTTCTCATACTCCGGCATATCGTCGATAAAGGTGGAGATACTCTCGGAAAGCTCCGGGATCATCGCGCTGATGATAAACGTGATGATACCGAAAACCAAAATATAGGTGATAACGATCGACAGGGGCTTTCTCAGCTTCAAGAGCCACTTGTGCTTCTTCCCCATGTTCTTGAAGGCGTGGTTGTAAAATACCTTGTAGGGGTAATTGAGCAGATACGCGATCACTATACCGTACAGGATCGGGTTGATGACCGTCATGATCGACTTGAAGATCCCACCGATGTCATTCAGGTGGATGAAAAAGAAGATGATACCGATCGTATATAGGATTACTAACATTATAGTCCTAATATTTACTTTTTTCAATATATCACCTCAAATTTTTAGCAATATCGCACAAAGAAAGTATGCGCGTGTGCTATTGCATGTAAAAAAATCAGAACAGGCTCATCTGAGCGCTCTCCGGAAGATCCGACAACGCGCCGCACTCACGCAAGGTCTCAACAACGGATTTGGACACCTTTGCCTTGAGCGGGATATCCTCGATGGAGAGGTACTCGCCGAGCTGTGCGTGCTGTTCAAGCGCCTCGGCGGCGCTCTCTCCGATGCCGGCTAAAGAGCTGAACGGCAGACGGATCTTGCCATCCTCGATGACGAAAGCCTTCGCCCTCGACTTGAAGATGTCGACGGGCAATACCTCGATGCCGCGCGCGAGCATCTCGTTCATGATCTGCAGCATCGGTATCTCAGCCTTATCCTTATCGGATGCGGAATAGTTCTTGTCGGTCAGGGTGCGGATCTTGTCCTGCACAGCCTGTCTGCCCTTGATCAGCGTCGCGCCGTCAAAGTTATCGTTACGCACGGTGAAGTATGCAGCGTAGTATTCGAGCGGTCTGTGTACCTTGTACCAACCGAGTCGGAGCGTTGAGATCATGTAAGCCGCGGCGTGTGCCTTCGGGAACATGTACTTGATCTTCATGCAGGAGTCGATGTACCACTGAGGTACATTGTGTTCCTTCATCGCGTTCATATGCTCCTCGGTCAGGAGTTTGGTCGCCTTTCCCTTTCGGACGATCTCCATGATTTTGAACGCCATGGAGGGTTCCAGTCCCTTATGGAGCAGATAAGTCATGATCGAGTCACGCGTACCGATAACCTCAGAGATCGTACAGGTGCCGTCCTTGATCAGGTCAGCCGCGTTGCCGATCCATACATCCGTACCGTGGGACAGACCGGATATCTGCAACAGGTCGGAGAAGGTCTTGGGCTGGGATTCGACGAGCATCTGTCGGACAAACGAGGTACCGACCTCCGGCAGAGAGAAGGTGCCGGTCTGGGAGTCTATCTCCTCGGGCGTCACACCGAGCGCCTCGGTGGACACAAACAGCGACATGACCTCGGGATCGGACATCGAGACCTCCATAACGGGGATACCGGTGAACTCCTCAAGATAATGATAGATGGTCGGAACATCATGACCCAGCTCGTCGAGCTTGGTGATGGTATCGTGGATGGAGTGGAAGTCGAAGTGCGTCGTGATATTCGGCGAGGACATATCGTTGGCGGGGTGCTGGACCGGGCAGAAGTCATAGACCTCCATGCCCTTCGGGACAACGACCATGCCGCCGGGATGCTGACCGGTGGTACGCTTGATACCGGTACAGCCGATGGAAAGGCGGTTCATCTCAGCCTTTCGATAAGTGATGTTGCGTTCCTCGCAGTATTTTTTTACATAGCCAAAAGCGGTCTTATCCTTGACGGTAGAGATCGTACCGGCTTTGAAAACATTCTCTCTGCCGAACAGCTCCTCGGTATAGCGGTGAGAGGAACTTTGCTGTTCGCCGGAGAAGTTCAGGTCGATATCAGGCACCTTGTCGCCCTTGAAGCCGAGGAAGGTCTCAAAGGGGATCTCATGACCGTCGCGTTCCATCAGCTCGCCGCACTCGGGGCAGTTCTTCGGAGGAAGATCGAAGCCCGAGCCGTAGGAACCGTCGGTGATAAATTCGCTGTGCTTGCAGTTGTTACAAATATAATGAGGACAAAGCGGGTTGACCTCGGAGATACCGGACATCGTCGCCACAAAAGACGAACCGACCGATCCTCGCGAGCCGACCAGATAGCCGTGAGCTTCGCTGTCGGCAACCAGCTTCTGGGCTGTCATGTACAGCACGGAATAACCGTACTTGGTGATCGCGTCCAGCTCCTTTTTGAGTCGAGCAGCGACGATCTCAGGCAGCGGATCGCCGTACTTCTTCTTGGCGCGCTCATAGGTGATGGAAACAAGCTGTTCCTCAGCGCCCTCGATGAATGGCGGAAAGTTGCCCTCCGGGATGGGTCGGACGACCTCGCACATATCGGAGATCGCGTTGGTATTCTCTACGACGACCTCATAGGCACGGTTGCCCAGATAAGCGAACTCCTCGAGCATCTCGGCGGTTGTTCTCAAAAACAGCGGCGCCTGCTGATCCGCATCGGAGAAGCCCTGCGCCGCAAGCAGGATCTTGCGGTAATCCGCGTCGTGCGGATTCATGAAATGAACGTCACAGGTCGCAACGGTCAGCTTGCCGAGCTTGTCGCCGAGCTTTAAGATTTTGCGATTGACGGACTGGAGATCCTCAATATCCTTGAACGCGCCCTCACGCAGCAGGAAAGCATTGTTGCCGTTTGGCTGAATCTCGAGATAGTCATAGAAGGAGGCGATCTTCTCGATCTTCTCACGACTCTGACAGCCGACGATCGCTCTGTACAACTCGCCCGCCTCGCACGCCGAACCGACGATCAAACCCTCACGGTACTTGATCAGCTCGGATTTCGGGATACGCGGACGCTTATAGTAATAGTCAAGATGGGACTTGGAGATCAGTCGGTAGAGGTTTTTCAGTCCCGCTTTATTCTTGACAAGAATTATCTGATGATAGGTTGGCAACTTTTTATAGTCGCCGCCTCTCACCTTTTCCCTCAGCTCATGCACATCATGGATGTCAAGACGCTCTGTCAGCAGTCGACAGAGATTGAGGAAAATATTGGTGAGCATCTCGGCGTCGTCCACCGCGCGGTGGTGGTTGAACTTGCCGAGTCTGAAGTATTTCGCCAGTGTATCCAGCTTGACGTTGTTGATATCCGGCAGGATAGATCTCGCGATCGCGACGGTATCAATGGAGGTGAGGTTGTACTCCACGCCCATGTTCTCGCACGCCTTGCGGATGAAGCCGGTATCAAAGGGCGAGTTGTGAGCGACGACAACAGCGCCGTCACAGAACGCGAGAAACTTTTTGACCGCTTCGCTCTGAGAGGGAGCGCCGGCGACCATGTTGTCGGTGATGCCGGTAAGCTGGACGATATTCGCGGGAATCGGACGCTCGGGGTTGACGAATGTCGAGAAGTTGTCGACGATCATGCCGTCCTTGATCTTGACCGCGCCGATCTCGGTGATCTTGTCGTTATAGGCATACAGGCCGGTCGTTTCGAGGTCAAAGCAGACGAAGGTACCGTCCAGCGGTTCGTTGGCAGAGCCGTCGACCGGTGAACAGAGATCGTCTATAAAGTAAGCCTCGGTGCCGTAGATGACCTTGATGTCGGTGCCGTTATCGCGCAGACTCTCGGCGGCATTCATCGCGTCCGGGAACGCCTGAGCCACGCCGTGGTCAGTGATGGCGACAGCGGAGTGACCGAACTCGGCGGCACGCCTGACGAGCGAACCCGCGTCGTTGACAGCGTCCATCTGGGACATGTTGGTATGAAGATGCAGTTCGACGCGCTTCTTCTCAGCCTTATCGACGACCTTCACCTTCTTGACGGTAGAAATCGAGCGGGCGTTGATCACGGTGTCGCCTGCAAATTTATCAAACTCCACATCGCCGGAAACGATGATCGCGGAGCCTTTTTTCAGGGATTCCAGCACCTTGCAATTCTGGATTGAATCAAAGACCTTGACGGTGATGGATCCGGTATAATCGGTAATATCGTAGTTGATGATATTCTTGTCGCCCGAGCGGGTGACCTTGGTCTCAGAGGCGAAAATATCGCCCCAAACAGTCGCGCGGCCGGTGTCGTAGGCGATGTCCCTGATGGGGATCATCTTGCCCTTGGTAACTCTGCCGTAGACAGGAGATACGGTGGAAGGGATGATCTGGGGATAGAGGTATTTGCCCTTTCTGACCTCGACCTCAGAAGCGGACGCTGATTCGGCTTTCGTAGTGGTTTTCTCGTCATCCTCAAAGAGGTGGGTCAGCTCCTCGAGCTTCTTGCGCTCGATCTTCTTCTGAGCGTTGTTGATGCTGTCGATGAACTGGGTGTCATCGGCGTTGAGCTGTATCACGCCGCCGAATTCGATCTCAAAGCGCAGCCCGAACTCGCGGTACAAAAGGTCGCTCAGCGCCTCTTTAAAGCCCATCTGTTCCAAGAGACCGGCGCCACCGTGGGCAAGATTGACGATCAGGCGTTCATCACCCGCACGCTCCAGCTCGGCGTCGTTCAAACTGCCGTTGAAGCTCGGCGTCTGTTCCCTGAGTTCGTCGACAATTTCGGAGAAATAACCGAGGCTGAACATCTCGGGCGTATAGCGCAGGTCGAGTCTGACTTTGTCTGCGCCGATCTGTGCGCCCTCGAGCGCCTTCTGTGCAGCGATGACGACACTTCTTTTGACGGTGGAAGCGGGATGCAACTCCACCGTCACTATTCTGTTTTGCCTGTTGATCCTGACGTTCCCGACAACCGCGTCGCCGAGGACAGGGTCCACCACGATCCGGTAACGCGAGAACATCTCAGAGAGTGTTATCATCGATCTATGTATCCTTACATTTTTTCAATTTCCTGAACCAACACGTCAATGAGTTGGTTTTCCGGGACCTTGGCGATGATTTCATCTTTCTTGAACACCAGTCCCATTCCGTCGCCTCCCGCGATGCCGATATCGGCTTCTTTGGCTTCACCGGGGCCGTTAACGACACAGCCCATGATCGCGACGGTGATATCTTTTTTGCAGTCTTTCAGTCGCTCTTCCGCCTCGTTCGCGAGCGCGATCAGGTCGATCTTCGTTCTGCCGCAGGTCGGGCAGGATACGAAGCGGATGCCCTTCTCCCCCATGCCGAGTGATTTGAGGATATCCTTGGCGGCATAGACCTCATCGACGGGGTTATCCGTCAGGGATACGCGGATGGTATCGCCGATGCCGTCAACGAGCAGAGAACCGATGCCGACTGCGGACTTGATAATACCCATATGCTTGGTACCCGCCTCGGTCACACCGAGGTGCAAGGGGTAGTCACAGCGCTCTGCCGCCAGTCGATACGCCTGTACCATCGTCCTGACGTCAGAGGATTTCATCGAGAGAACAATATCGTTGAAGTCGAATTTTTCAAGTAATGACGCGTGATAGAGCGCGCTGTCACACAGCGCCTCAGCGGTCGGATGACCGTATTTCGCGAGAATGTATTTCTCGAGCGAGCCGGAGTTCACGCCGATGCGGATCGGGATACCGTGCGCCTTGCAGGTATCTGCGACCGCCTTGACACGGTCGTCGGAGCCGATGTTTCCGGGGTTGATACGGATCTTGTCAACGCCCGCGGCAACAGATTCCAGCGCCAGCTTATAGTTGAAGTGGATATCCGCGACGATCGGTACGGACACCGCTTCTTTCAGTGCGGCTATCAGCCTGACAGCCTCCATATCGGGAACCGCCGCGCGGATGATCTGACACCCAGCCTGTTCAAGCTCCTTAGCCTGTCTGACCGAACCCTCTATATCCTCAGCGGGGCGATTGAGCATCGACTGAACCGATACCGGCGCGCCTCCGCCGATCTTTGTATGCAAAGCAGTAACGCTGAGCTTACTACCCATAGTTGAATCCTCCG